>JBBQRC010000307.1:0-6526 GCA_038215215.1 Pirellulales bacterium | reverse complement strand
GGTAATGCTGATTGCATCGACACTGTTTATGCTGGTGGCTTGTATTCTCATGGGCGTCGAGTGGGCGAGGTACACGGTTGGCCCTTAGAGCTAATTTTGTGGCCGTTAGGGCCCGGTCAGCTCCAGCCAAGCCTCTCCTCGACAGCAGCGAGCGTGCAGGCACCCACAGGTCTCGGCGAGCTCTACTTCGGCCAACTTCACTCGCAATTTCGTTTCAACTAAAGACGCCTTGCTGGCCAATTGTGATGAATCCGCCTCAGCCAGTTCAGCCGGGCGGCTGTCACCGAGCTCGGCCAACCGCTCGAGTTGCGTCATGCGTTGCTGCCAGGAGGCGAGAGTTGCCTCCGCCAATTCGACTTCTTGATAGCCCAACCCCAAAGCGGAGGACTTCTCGGCCACCGCTTGTCGAATGCTCTGAGCCAGAGCATCAGTCGCCAGCGAAACTTGCTGCTTAAGATTGCCGGCCAAAGAGGGAATCGCGGCACGCCCCAGCAACTTTTCCCACCAGCACGACTTCGGCAAAGGCAAACTGATCATGCCGGTGGAACCGGCGATGACGTTGACTAGCAGAGGGGCGGAATCGGTGCTGATTCTGCGCTTTAGTTCCCGAAACGCGATGAGGTCTTGACGGTTCGCCATGGCTAAATGAGTGAGCTGCAGAGTCTCGACGGCGGCAGCACGGATCTCTAGTGGCTCAAGCCCCGCGGCTGACCAATCATCTGGCGATCGAGTGAGCTCGTTGAGCGATTGAGAGAGCTGACTGACGCTTTGCTCCAACTGAAGTTGCCGCAGGTTCAAGGCGATCTGCTCGCGATCAAAACTGGTTAGATCCATAGCCGCCGCAGCTCCCTGCTGCATGAGCTGGTCTTGTTGCTCGCGCCGCGAATTCAACATCGACTGCGAGACCGCAACGAGCTCCTGCTGAAGCTTGATTGCTGCCAGCGTGTAGTAGGCTCGCAGGGCGGCGGCCGCGCCCACATCTTGCTGACGCTCCGCCTGCAGACGCAGCCACAGCGATATTGCCTGGACAGCCTGTCGCGTGCACGCATCGCGTTCGCCACAATACAAGTCTTCAAGCGATTTAGCGTGGGTTTTCAGTTGAATCGCAGGCATCCAATTTTGACCAGCAGAACAGGCGACATCTCGCGCGTCCACGGCGGTCGCCGAGGGCGAGTGGGAGGAGCTCAACGAGGCCAAAGGAAGGGCGGTCATTGGCAGGGCGGGCCGAATCGAAGCTGGCAACGAGCCAGGCGCTGTGAGCTCGGAAGCTGCCAACTTGGGAGTGATGGGTGTGGGCGTCGATAGGTGGACAGCCGGGCTGGCCGACGGGACCGTTGGCTGCCCCAGAAGGGGAGAAACGAAACCAAATCCAAGCAGCGCAGTTGCCACCAACGAAAAACCTCGCATGTTCCTGCATGGTGTTCGCATAGTTGGCTACCGAAATCGATCCGTAGTGTTGAATTAAGACGACGCTGCTTATTGAATCGAGCAAAGCGATTGTGCAACTGAAACAGCCTTTAATTGCTGCCGGATTTGCGTGATGGGCAAAGCGTGCCAAATAGGGCAACCTGGCAATCTGCGCAACTTCTAGGCAAGCGCTCGAAGCGCATCAATTCGGTGTAGCTGCCCAATGCAATGAACTTCGCGGGCAACTTCGCGGGCAACTTCGCGGGCACCTTCGCAGGCTAGCTAGGTTGCCATAATCGGTTGGGTTAGTGAAACTGTAGAGCTTGAGGACCATCCGCCGCAGATGGTCAGTTCAGTTTTTTGAGTCTCCCGCCAATCCCCTTCGAGCGCAACAACTATGTCCGCACTACCCAAGCAGCGAGTCGTCATCACGGGCTTAGGCGTTGTTAGCCCCATTGGCTGCGATTTGGAAAAGGTCTGGGAAAACCTGTCAGCCCAGAAATCGGGTATCCGACCGATAACTAGCCTACCGATGCAGTCATTTCCGTTCCAATCTGGCGGAGAGTGCACTGAGTTTACCGGCGACATTCAAGATTACGGGATCATCGACAAGCAGCTTCAGAGGTTGATTAAGAAGAGCATGAAGGTGATGTGCCGCGAGATTGAAATGGGGGTGGCAGCCGCCCAAAAAGCTCTCGCGCACAGTGGACTCAGTGCTAATACGCGCAATCCGGACCGCTGTGGCGTGTTGTTTGGCTGCGATTACATACTGACTCGACCGGAGGAGTTTAGCGATGGCGGGCGGGCGTGCCGCGATGAGGCGGGCGCGTTACGGCCTGATCGTTGGCCGACGCTGGGATTGCCCAAAGTAAATCCACTTTGGTTGCTAAAGTACTTGCCGAACATGCCCAACAGCCACGTGGCGATCTTCAACGACTTGCGGGGCCCCAACAACGCCATCACGGTGCGAGAGGCGAGCATGAACTTAGCAGTTTCCGAAGCGGCGACGATTATTGAGCGGGGCCAAGCGGACGCCATGCTGGTGGGCGCAACCGGTAGTCGCATTCATCCATTGAGGACTGCTCACGTGGCGTTGATTGAAGACGTGGCCCACGAGCGGAGCGAGCCGAGTGAAATGTGTCGGCCGTTTAACACCGACCGCAGCGGGATGGTGTTAGGGGAGGGGGCAGGCGCATTGATGCTCGAATCGCGCGACCACGCGTTGGCTCGTGGTGCCACCATCTGGGGCGAACTAGTGGGACATGGTGCCACTATGGTTGGACCAAGTCCTGAACGCGACAGTTTGCGGCTGGCAGTGGCAGGCGCCTTGCGGGCCGCCTTGCGGACCGGACAGGCACGTTTGGGAGATCGTTGGCACGTGCATGCGCATGGATTGAGTGCGGCGGCGCCGGACGCCTCAGAGGCCTTGGCTATCGCCGATGCCATCGAACCATTTCGCGATACCGTGGCAGTGACGGCTGCCAAAAGCTACTTCGGGAATTTGGGAGCTGGAGCGGCGGCGGTTGAGTTGATCTGTAGCTTGCTGGCCCTCAAGCACCGGCACTTATTCCCCATCTTGAACTTAACGGAGCCCTGTCCGGAAGCGACCTGGGAGGCTGCGCAAGCGGGCCAGGATCCGGGTTCAGGCTTCTTGCATGTCAGTTACACGCTACAGGGTCAGGCCAGCAGCGTGGCAATTTGCGCGTAAATACGCCAAGCTGTTGCTCAGCGCTTGTGCGGGCATCGATGGGCGTGTTGGGTTCACAAATCTGGGCCGCATAATTGCGTTGCTTACGTTGACATTGATCCAATACAAAAGTACGATTGTCGGATTACTGTTGAACCCACCACTTACGGGTAGGTTCTTTCGGCCGCTTCCGCCGATGCTCTTGGCTGGGGTACGAGGTCTGCGATTTGGAAAAATAAACGATCGCTGATTTGTGCGCACCGGTCAACTAGCAGCCGCCGTGGGATTGGAGGAACCGCCGCAGGACTGCAACCGCCAGCCAACAAAACTTGGACGCATGAATCCTACTGAACTACTTAGGCTCGTTGATTCGCTTCATCGCGAAAAAAACATCGATAGCGAGATCGTCTTCTCCGCGATCGAAGCCGCCCTACAAACGGCAGTCAAAAAGCATTTTGGTGAAGATGCAGAGATTGACGTATCTATAAATCGTCAGAGCGGCTCGATTTCCGCCGCCTGCAATGGTGCGGAACTCAATCAGGAGGAGATCGGCCGGATTGGTGCGCAGACCGCCAAGCAGGTGATCATTCAGAAGATTAAAGAGGCCGAGCGAGACTCACTGCTCGACGAATTTCATGATCAAGTTGGGCAGTTGATAACCGGCACGGTGCAACGCAGTGATCGTGGCGTGACCACCGTACAGCTAGGCAATATGGAAGCCATCTTGCCTCGTGGCGAGCAGATTTCTGGTGAATCCTACCACAATGGTGATCGCATACGGGCAGTCGTATTTGAAGTGAAGGCTGCGGGAAATCGCGTCAAAGTCATTCTCAGCCGCACCAAGCCGCAACTGGTGCAACGACTCTTTGAACAAGAAATCCCCGAAATTGCGGAGGGGGTGATTCGCATCAACGCGATCAGTCGCGAACCGGGCCATCGCAGCAAAGTTGCGGTCAGCAGTTCCGACCAGCGAGTTGATTGCGTGGGCGCGTGCGTGGGCGTGCGTGGCAACCGCATCAAGAACATTACCAGTGAGTTGGCTGGTGAGCGCATCGATATCGTGCGTTGGAGCGAGGATCCGCTTGTACTGATTCCAGCCGCCCTGCAGCCGGCTGAAGTCGAGCAAGTGTTGCTGTGTGACATGATTGGGCGGGCCATTGTGCTCGTGCGGGATGATCAGCTCTCGCAGGCGATCGGTAAATACGGCCAAAACGTGCGACTGGCGAGCAAGCTGGTGGGCTGGGATATTGAGATCATGACTGCTGGCGAATTGGAAGAGCAGATCGACCGGGCTGTAACCGCCTTCATGGAATTGGAAGGAATGACCGAGGATCTGGCACAAAGGCTGGTGGAGCAGGGTTATTTATCTTACGATGACCTATCGGTGATTGAGCCCGATTCGCTGATGGAAATGGGTGGTTTGACTGCCGAGCAGGTGGACCTGATCGTCGAGCAGGCGGACGAAAAAGCGGCTGAGGCCGAGGTCATTGAAGAAGCTCAGAAGCGACTGAAGAAAGAGCAAGCGATTGCTGCGGCGATTGAAGGGGCTAGCGGCAAGAAGGGGTCGGTTGCAACCGCGGAAGTCTTCACTGTGCCTGCCACTGAAGATATGCCTGCCACTGACGATACTCCTGCCACTGCGAGCGTGTTGGCAACCGAAGAACCAGTAGAGAGTCAAGTTGATACCAAGCAACATTCTGCCAGTGCTGAAATAACCACTGTACAAGAGGAACACATGGACCAAAACAATGTCTCCGATCAGAATTAATTCTCTGGTCGCACAGCACTTGAGCTATTCAAGTCAACGAATCGACGTCTACGCTGTTAACAGGAGACGATCGATGTAACCGACACCCCGCTTGATGAGTGGCTGTGTCACACCGTAACGCCCGATCGGTTGTTGCCTAGCAGACCACTCCAGTCCCATACTTGACGCATTTTCAGCACTGGTCATTGTGCCCATCTGTCAAGTAAAATTTGTAGGAATTTGTTCACGTGCCGAAAAGAATCTATGCACTCGCCAAAGAGTTGCAGATTGATAGTAAAGATTTAGTCGATATTTGCACCCGCATTGGGATTCAGAACAAAGGCTCCGCACTTGCGAGCCTCGAAGATGAAGAAGTTGGTCGGATCGAGAAATATTTGCGTGGTGCACCGGCCGTTGCTGAGAAACCTGCGCCCGCCACTCCTTTGGCTCCAATCCGAGAATTGGCCTCCAATCCTTCCACGCCGATGGCCCTTCCGAGCCGCACTGCGCCGAAGCCTGTGGTGGTGCCACCCGCCCCGCTTGCTCCCCCTGAATTAGAGCCGGAGCCAGAGCCAGAGCCGGAGCCATTAATCTTAGAAGTTCCACCATCCATTGCAGCGGTCATTCCGTCAGCGACAGTCGCGCCTGCTGCGCTGCGCTCAGACGAGCCTCAGCGTTCGGCGGCGCGCGAAGATTACGGTACGGGTGCCAGTGGCAACCGCGTACGCAGTCTGGATGCACGTCGTAGCGGTGGTTCCAGCGCGAAACCGGGCAGCGGCCTAGGAACCGCGGAAGACCGCAAGCGGGCACAATTACAGCGCCGCGAACCCGTCATCAATCTTGCCAAGTTACCGAGGAGTAGCCAACCTGTCGCGCCGGTAGCGCGATCCAACGAGCCGGCACCTCAACGCCCCGAAATACGCCTCACCAAAGAGGCTATCAGTGGTCACAAGCAGGGGATGAAAGCGCCGCTGGAAGAGCTGCAGAAACAACAGCAAGAGGCCACTACGAGCCGAGCACGCGTCAAACCGGGCGGCGCGGCGACACCCACAACGGGCACCCAAGGAGCCGGCGGACTCAGCCAGTTTAAAGCTGCCGCGGACAAGGCGAAAGGCAAACATCGCACTGCCGATGAGGATGAAGAAGCGCTCAATCGCAAGAAGGGTGTGGGCATCGCTGCCGCCCGCGATGAACGGCGACGACGCAGCAATCGCCGCGGTGACGATGCGACCGAGGACGATGGTAGCGGCAGAAGGCGTGGGGGGAGGACGCTGGTCCACCGCGGAACCAATACCGCTGCTCCACGGAAAGAAAAAGCTGTTCTGGAGTTACCTTGTACCGTGCGCAACTTTCTGGAAGCCTCGGGCTTGCCGGCTGGTAAAGTGCTCGGTTATCTGATGCAAATGGGGCGTGGACTCACTATCAACGCTAGTTTGGACACCGAAACTGCCGAGATGCTGGCGGACGAATTGGGGGTCGAGATTGAATTCCGACAGCCAGAGTCGCTGGAAGAAAACCTGATTGATCAACTGGAAAACCAAGTGGACGCAGAGGAGACACTGGTATCCCGTCCGCCAATCGTAACTTTCCTGGGTCTCGTCGACCACGGTAAGACCTCGCTTCTGGATTACCGGATCGGCACGCGTATTGTCACGGGCGAGGCGGGTGGTATTACTCAGCACATC
>JBBQRC010000306.1:0-6536 GCA_038215215.1 Pirellulales bacterium | reverse complement strand
ACTCGCGACCAGCGTATTCGAAGCGCTTTCTACGCACCCTAAGATCGGACACTCGGGGGGAGCTGTTGATGAATCATGGGGTTTCAACGATTTGGCGATTGCGTAAGATTGTTCCTGACTTAAAAAAGTTTCCACTCACCTCACCCAACACCATTAAGCATTTTTGTAGGACAATTATGCCCGATGGTCCGGCCTTTTGTTTCCAAGTGGTCTCGTGATAATTGCATCGACAGCCATTGGGTCGTATTTAGTTCATCCACGCGTAAGCACTCAGGCGCAAACAGTATATGCGATTTTTTTGGAGTCGACGGACTTCATCCCAAGCTGATGATTACCAAGCAGAGGTGGAACGCTTGCGTGCAAAAGCGCCCGTTCCAGCGCTTTGGTTATTTGGCAAGACCGGCAGCGGGAAGAGCTCCGTGGTACGCTATCTGACGGGCGCCGAGGAGGCGATTGTGGGTGAGGGATTTCGCCCCGAAACGAAGACTTCTCGACGGTTCGACTTTCCCGATTCCACCGAACCACTGCTCACCTTCATCGATACGCGTGGGCTGGAGGAAGCTGGTTACGATCCAACCCACGATATCGAACGGTTCGCGAAATCATCGCAATTGATGATTGTGATCGTGCGGGTTGCCGATCACGCGCTCGAAGGGGTCATCGGTCCGCTCAGAAAGATCAGGAAACAATCGCCCCATCGCACAGTGTTGCTCGTGCTGACCCATCTTCATCAAGCCACGGGTACAGTCGATTTGAGTGCGGGCCCCGATCCCTTTGATGGCGTCGCTGAGAACTCGCTATCGAGCGCACAGGTTCCGGAGCCGCTGAGGAAACTACTCGAGGAAAAGGCTGCTCAGTTTGCCGGGCTGGTGGACAGAACTGTCGCTGTCGATTTGACCAAACCGGAAGATGGATTTGCAAATCCTGACTTCGGTGGACTGCGGTTGAAGGAAGTCATTCTGCAGCGCTTGCCCCACGCCTATCGCCAAGCTTTACTTTCATTGACCGCGATAGACAACGCCAAGTCCTATCGCCAAAGACGCTCGCATTGGCAAGTGCTGGCCTCGAGCGCGTTGGCTGCTAGCGCAGGTGCTATTCCAATTCCCTGGGTCGATATCCCGGCGGTGCTCGCCATTCAAGCTCATCTCGCTCACAAACTAGCCAAGATTTATGGACAAGAATTGACGGCGGCGCAATGGGCTATCTTGAGTAGCGCGGCGGGTTCGCGTATTGTCACCCGCATGGTAGTTCGGGAGCTTCTAAAATTTATTCCTTTCGCAGGGATGGCGGCGGGAGCGGCGGGATCGTTTGCTTTTACTTATGCTCTTGGTATGTCTTGGGATTGGTACTTTACGGTTATGCGCGGCGGGAATGCCCCGAGTCCTGAGAAACTCAAGGAGGTCTTCGCGGATCAACATAAACGCGGTCGTCAATTATGGTTAGCCGAATGAGGTGGTTTGGTATTCTTCGACCTCGTATCGTGGTGCTGGTACTCCTGTGGGCGCTACCTGCGTTGATCTACACGGCAATTGGGGTGATCGCACTCTATCAAACCGGTTGGCTCGTCCCGATCGCTTGGTCGCTACCGCTGATGTGGCTAGCCGCGTGGCTCGTGGGTTTACTGTGGCGCCCATTGAAGGGCCAGCGTGCGATTCTAGGAAAGCCATTGCGAGCCCGAGAGTTTTGGACTCCACGGGATGAGGCTGCAATCGCAGTTGTCGAAACGTTTCGGGCCGAGATGGTGGGGGTGGATCGCTTTTCGATCACGCAGCCCAATCGCTATATCAACGATGCACAACAACTGGCTCAACGTCTAGCAGACCACTACTATGGTACAAGCGGTACGAACGCACTTCATCCCGTAACCATCGTAGAAATCTTGGCTGTAATCCACCTCGCGGCGGAAGACTTGGAAGGCTGGTTCCAGGCAAATATTCCTGGCAGCGACTTGGCCACTTTTGGGCATTTTGAACGACTTCCGCTAATTGCCAGGACACTCGATCTGGGGCAGTCGATTTTTTTTCTAGCTACCGCAATAACTAATCCAGCCAAGCTACTGTCGTATCCGCTGTGGCGAAAAGCGGGGAGCGTGACGAATGAATTGCAAGACGAATTGGTGCGAGCTTTCTACTATCGCTATCTGCGTGAAATCGGCTTTTATCTAATTGAGATGTACAGCGGTCGCTTGAAAGGAGGCGGTCGGCACTACCGCGAGACTTTTGGCACGATGTCGAGAGCCGTACATGCAGCTCGCGGTGACGTGAGCAAACTAGCGGAATTGTCGGCCGCAAACACGACTATTGCCGTGATGGGGCAAGTCAAAGCGGGCAAGTCCAGTTTGATCAACGCGCTCATGCATGCCAGCGTGGCCCAGACCAGCGTCCTCCCCGAGACTCGCTCGGTACAGCGATATGACTATCAATTACCTGACACCGAAGCTCGCATCACGCTTCTGGATACGCCCGGCTATAGCGAAACGGACATGGGACGCAGGCAGCGCGCGGAAATAGAGACCGCCTCCGACAGTGCAGATATCATTTTACTGGTCATGGCCGCAAACAGCTCCGCTCGACAGTCGGATGTACAATTAGTACTAGAACTTGAGGAACACTACCGACGGCATCCACATTTAAAACCGCCACCGGTGATTGCCGTGCTGACGCATCTCGATCTTTTGCGACCGATTGGCCAGTGGACGCCTCCGTACAATTGGCGGAATCCCAGCCAACCTAAAGAACAGGCTATGGCAAAAGCTGTCGATTACATTCGTCAGCTTTTCGGAACTTCATTGGCCGGTGTGGCTTGCGTCAATTCGGCAGAAGCTCAGCCAGCCGACACTTCCGTGGAAGATGAACTCGTGCCGCTGCTCGTCGCCGAACTCGACCAAGGTCATTCGGCTGCCATTGTGCGGCTTTTCTACAGTCAACTCAACCGCGAGCGTTTTAGCCGTTTGACCGGCCAGCTCACAGGTCTACTCAAGACCTTCGCTCAATCGCTGCTGGATTGAGACCCCTACCCAGGGTACGTCGGTGCGTTACGTTTTGTGAGTTTCGCCGTGGTGTCTGTGATTGCCATACCGAATATCCGCTTACGAGGAGGGCGTGTTGGGGTTCGTCCATCTAGACTTCATCTGAACCTCGCCTATTATGACCGTGCTTACCATTGCTGCCGACGTGTTTCTTCTGTTGGGTCGCTGACTGGCTTGGTGGCGGGTGACCGGCCGGGATAAGGAGTATTCAAATCAACGATCTACTCGAACACATACGAATCGCTGACATTCTCGATGTGTGTGTAGTCACCGCTCTCGTGTATTCGGGGTTGCGATGGCTGCGGCGAAGGGCGTCTCGGGCGGTGGCAATCTGCCTGCTGTTGATTGCCACTCTTTACGCCAGCGCCCATCTACTGGACATGTACTTGACGCTTTCGGCGTTTCGGATTGGCCTGACGGTGATCCTGCTGGCCTTCATCATTGTCTTTCAACAGGACATACGGCGAGGTTTCGAACTACTTTCAACCTGGCAGTTCTTTGACCGATCGAGGGCAGCGAGTGGCAGCGTCGACACGTTGCTGGAAGCAGTCAATTTATTGGCGAAAGAACAGATCGGCGCATTAATTGCGATCCAGGGACGTCAGCCGATTGAACCACACGTCAGCGGAGGCGTGCTCGTGGGTGGCCGAATCAGCGTTCCGCTGTTACACAGCATTTTTCACACGGCGACGCAAGGCCACGATGGAGCCGTTTTGATTGACGGTGACGTGATCGAAAAACTGGGCGTCCATTTGCCACTGTCAATACACCATCCGGAGGTGGGTCGTTCTGGAACCAGACATACTGCGGCACTCGGCTTGGCGGAGTGTTGCGACGCGTTAGTAATCGTTGTTTCGGAAGAACGAGGGACAATTTCAGTCGCAGAAGAGTCTCGACTGGAAGCGATTGAAACCATCGGCGAACTGAAACACAAATTGGACGGATTCTATGGGCGGCGAGTACAAACTCCAAAGGAAGTTGCCCAAGGGAACTGGCTCACCGCCAACGTGGGATTGAAGTTACTCGCTGTGGCGATGGCGTGCGGACTGTGGTTCCTTTTCGCCTACGATGTCGAGACGCTTCGGCGTACGTTTCGTGATGTCCCGATTGAACTCCGCAATGTGGCCGAAGATTGGGTTGTGTATGAGACATTTCCCTCCGTGGCTCAAGTTACTTTGAGCGGCTCCGAGCGCGCTTTTAGGAGGCTCGACCCAGCGGACTTGAAGGCATCAATTGACCTTAGTAGCGTGCGAGGCAATGCGGATATCCCCCTCACCGAAGAACACTTCAAAGTGCCGACCGGGCTTTCGCTGGAACATGTTAGTCCAGCCACAGTCCACGTAAAAACCGAGCGGCTGGTGAGCGTTTACTTGCCCGTGCGACCTGCCATCGGCAAGATCGCGGGAACAACTCGTGAACGTGTCGCCAGCAGCGAACCATCAAGAGTTCGGGTCTTAATCCCGGAGAGCATTCGCGAATCGTTCCATGAAATCGAAACAGAACCGATCAATCCTTCGTCAGTCGATGAAGGCATCGCGTTGGAGCGCAACCTGGTTTTGCCTCCGGCCGCCAAGTGGCCTGATGGGAGTGCGCCGAAAGTGACCGTCCGCTTCCAGCCACAGACGCTACGCGATCCCTAGACGCCGCGCCCGTCAATTTTCAAAGCAATCACTTTGTCGGATTGCATTCCGTTGGTCACCGTTAAACTCGGACCTTCCGTTTGCTGGAGGTCGCATCCGAGAGGATGTCGTATGCGCCTTGGAAGAACAGGTCTGTTCCTGAGGTACCACTAAGCGTGTTCGCTTCCAACGCGATCATGCGTGGCGCGAAGTTGTCATTGAAACTGACATTCGGCTGAACGCCGCTCGCATTCACGTCGAACGCGATGCCGTTGTAGTCGAGATCCCATTCGTAGGTCTGCAAGTTGCCGTCTGGATCGGAACTGCCGCTGCCATTCAATTGCAGATTCGTCCCCTCGCCGACGATGTAGGGGCCACCCACATTGGCAGTCGGCGGTGAATTAAGAGGTGCTTGGAAGGCGAGCGAGAACTCGGAAGTGTTGTTCCCCGAATTTGTGGCCGTGGCTGATATGTACATCCCCGCAGTCGATGGGGTTGTCAGCGTAATACTGAAGCTTGCATTGCCAGTGGAGTCCGTGGTTACAGTGGTGAAACCAAAGTAGTGCTCGCCTTCGCCGTAGCCGCTCGGATCGACTGTCGAGTTCGAGAAGAATTCGACGCGGAAGGTCGAATTGGGCGTGCTGTTGAGCGCACCTTGAATCGTTGTGCTACCGCTGCCATTGATCACGTTTGTTACGACGGGGTAGTTTTGCAGATCGTTGTTGCCACTATCTCCGTCACCCGGATCATTGGTATTAGGGCCGTCTAGACCTTGGCCATTTGGACGAATGATATCGATGCCGAGTCCTGCATCGCTGGAACCTAGATTGTTATTATCGTGGATACTGTTACCCAAAATCGCGTTTCCGGTAGTGATTGCCGCAAGGGAATATTGACTTAGCGATATGCCAACTGAATTATTGAGGGCGATAATGTTTCCAGCTCCAGATGTCGTTCCGCCGATCAAGTTGTTGGTTGATCCACCGGCAATCCCAATGCCAGAAACATTGGAAACGGGAGTATGTCCGTCGGCTCCCATCCCAATCGAGTTACCCTGAATGGTGATATTACTACTGGAGCTGCCTATGCCAATTCCCACGTAGCGACCGCCAATCACATTGCCGGTATCTGATGTCGTACCACCGATTTGCACATTGCTTGAGTATTCCACATCGATTCCAAAGCCCGTGCTCAGATTACCCATCGGGACATTGCCAGTCTTATCGACTCCGATGTAGTTGCCTTCAATCACTACAGGCCCCGTCGTGGCGCTAACGAAGATCTCGCGATATCCGTTGCTTGCGACGACATTGCGGGCACCAGGCGAAGTTCCACCAATTAAGTCATTTTGACCGTCATAGACATACATGCCGCCGCCGCCGTTGTTGCCCATGGCAATCATGCCAGTGATGTCTGAACCAATGTAGTTTCCTTGAATCACATTGCCGCCATGAACGGCAAACACACCATCTCCATTGTCACCATTGATGATATTGCGCGTGCCGTCTGCCGTGCCTCCAAGCGTCGCTTCTCCCATGTAAACTCCGGTACCATTTCCGCTGGCAGTTGTACCCAAATAATTAGTTCCTATTAGGTTACCTTGAGCAACACCGTTGGCGGAGAAACTAAGACCGATTTGTGTGTTACCGGAAATGAGATTGCCAGCCCCGGTACCCGGAGTTGCAGTAAGACCGCCGATGACACCGCCAAGGCTGTCTTGGATACCGATGTTGTTGGCTACAGCGACTGTGCCGGTAACGTCTGTACCGATATAGTTTCCTTGTATGAGGTGATTTTGGCCAGCGTAAACTTCGATGCCGTTCTCTCATGAGTTCCCTGAGATCACATTTCGAGCATTCGGGGTTGTTCCGCCGATAACGTTGTTATTG
>JBBQRC010000305.1:0-6544 GCA_038215215.1 Pirellulales bacterium | reverse complement strand
CGTCCAAGTCGGAGGACCAAGTTGTCGCTCATATCCAGTTGGCACCTGTTGAAGCGATTCTTGCCCCTGGCCAACAAACTCCTTACCAGGTGCGTGCGTATAACAAAAGGGGACAGTACCTAAAGCTTGTACCGGCGGAGTTCACTGTCATAGGTGGCGGCGCGATGACGACTGAGGGCGTCTACACCGCCCCCACTGGCAATGAGCACGTGACAGTGACAGTGACCGCCAAAGCGGGCGAGTTGACCAGCCAAGCTCGACTGAGGGTGATCCCTCCGTTGCCATGGAAGTTTGATTTTTCTGACAAGAAAGTTCCATTGACTTGGATCGGTGCCGCCTATCGTCATCAGGCGAAGGAAATCGAAGGCGAACCTCTGCTGGTCAAAGTCAGCACGATTCCCAAGGGGACACGCAGCCAATCTTGGATGGGCTGGACAACCCTGCATGACTATACCATCCAAGCGGATTTTCAAGCGACCGACGACGATGGCAAACGCCCCGATATGGGGCTGATCAATCAGCGCTATACACTTGACCTGATGGGTAAAAATCAATTGCAGATTCGCTCTTGGACACCCCGTCTCGAATTGCGTTTCGCCAAGACCGTGCCCTACGTATGGGAATCAAAGCAGTGGTACACCATGAAATTCCAAGGCGAGAACAAGGCTGGCGAAGTCACGTTGCGGGGTAAGGTCTGGAAGCGCGGGGAGGAAGAGCCAAGTGAGTGGACAATTGAAGCGACGGATGCCGTTCCCAACACCATGGGGAGCCCAGGAATCTTCGGTAATTCGAGCGTGGCGGAGTACTATATTGATAACGTGTTAGTGACGGCAAACTAAGTTTCCGCTCTATCCCGGCAGCATCGGCTTCAGCCGGCGGAATTGAGCGATTGAACAAACAACTCAAAAGGTAATAGGATAGGACATGCATTTGAAAAAAATATCCACTGTGACCAGGCTGGCTTTCTGCGGATTCATGCTGGCTCCGGCCACGCTGTTTGCGGCGGAGCCCTACGACGCGGCTAGCGAAGTTCGTAAGCGGATTGATGAGCTGAAGGTCGGTAAACACGACTGGCCACAGTGGGCGGGATCGCATCTACGCAACAATGTTTGCGAAGAGCCCGGCATTCCGACGAGTTGGGACGTCAAGTCAGGCAAAAACGTGCGTTTCTCTATGCCTCTGGGCTCGGAGACGTACGGCAATCCTATCGTGGCCAATGGCAAAGTGTACGTCGGTACCAACAATGGTGCTGGGTACATTGAGCGTTATCCCAGCGAAGTGGACTTAGGAGTCTTGCTTTGTTTCGACGAAAAGGACGGCAAGTTCCTGTGGCAGCACTCGAGCGAAAAACTCTCGACCGGCCGTGTTCACGACTGGCCGAACCAGGGTATTTGCTGCGCTCCGCTCATTGACGGCGACCGACTCTGGTACGTCACCAGTCGTGGTGAGGTCGTGTGTCTCGACACTGCAGGCTTCTTGGATGGCGAAAACAATGGCCCAGCCAAAGATGAGCCTAACGAGAATAAGAATGAAGCCGATGTGATCTGGCGGTTGAACATGATGAAGGAGTTGGGAGTTTCTCAACACAACATGTGTAGCTGCTCCGTAACTTGCTCTGGAAAGCTGCTGTTTGTTAATACTTCGAACGGTGTCGACGAAGGGCACGTCAACTTGCCGGCTGAACAGGCGCCTAGCTTCATTTGTATTGATCGAGACACTGGAAAAGTTGTTTGGACCGACAACTCCCCGGGCCCTAATGTGTTGCATGGACAGTGGTCCTCTCCAGCCTATGCTGAACTGGGGGGCGTTGGCCAAGCGATCTTCGGCGGGGGAGACGGCTATGTCTACAGCTTCGCGGCCGAGGGCAAAAACGGCAAATCAGATTTGCTCTGGAAGTTCGATTGCAATCCCAAAGAATCGATGTACGTGCTCGGCGGTTCAGCCACCCGTAACCATGTCATTGCGACACCCGCGATTTACGACGGTTTGGTCTATGTGGCTGTTGGTGAAGACCCTGAACATGGTGAAGGAGGCGGGCATTTGTGGTGCATTGACCCGACCAAGCGCGGCGACGTTAGTCCGACACTGGTCTATAACGCGAAGGATCCCAGCAAACCAATCGCTCACAAGCGGTTGCAAGCCATGGTGGCCAAAGATGGCGATATGGAACGGGACAATCCAAATTCGGCAGCCGTCTGGCACTACATTGGTAACGATCCTGAAGACTTCGAACAAACAATGCATCGCACCTGCGGTACGGTGGCCATCAAAGACGACCTGCTCTTCGTCGCCGACTTTTCCGGCGTATTCCACTGCTTGGACGCCAAGACAGGCAAGGCGCATTGGACTTACGACATGTTTGCCGCATCCTGGGCGTCGCCATTGATCGTAGAAGACCGCGTTTACATCAGCGATGAAGATGGGGATATCGCCATATTTAAAGTCGCCAAAGAGGAAGAAATGATCGCGGAGATCAATATGGAAAGCGCTGTGTACACGACTCCTCTGGCTGCCAATAAGACTCTGTTTATCGCCAATCGCAACCGCCTCTACGCGCTCGAAGAGGGTGCCCAAGCCAAGGGTGAGGTTGGCGGCCAATAAGCGGACGAGCACAAACCATATCCCCAGTGCAAAGGGGATGACTATGAAGCAGCGGGTGACAGTTCATTCGCTGCTTTTTTTGTAATTGGGCCGCTACGGATCGATTGACAAACTGTATGGAAACTCAATTAGAACCAGTGATCTCGTGACTGCGAAGGAGAGCCAGCCGGTATTTAAACCCGCTCGGCAATGGCAAGACTAGAGGGTGAGAGTAGTGAGGCTGCGGCGGAATCCAAGACCAGCGTCACGTCGGTATGCTGCTGCAGAGCTGTCGCAGGGATCAGCGGAGAAACTTCTGCTTGGCAGGAATCGCGAACCGCCGGAGCCTTGCGGCTATCCGGAACGCTGCACAGGATTTTGCGCGCGGTTAGGATGCGGTGGATCGACATGCTAATGGCTTGCGTGGGCACTTGCTCGAGCGAATCGAACCAACCCTCACCGACTTGCTGCTTGCGACAGGGCTCATCCAAATCGACAATGAGATAGGGATCTTGCGTGATGAAGTTAGCCGGAGGGTCATTAAAGGCCAAGTGCGCATTTTCGCCGATACCGCAGAGCATCAGGTCGATAGTCATTCCAGCGATTCGCTGAGAAGCCTCAGTCTTGAGTTCTGCTGGGCTGCGAGTTCCATCTAAATAATAGAATGACTTGAGTGGCACTCGATTAACGAACCGCGAGGCGAGGTAACCACAGAACGAAGCGGAGTGCTGGGCGGGAAGACCTAAATACTCGTCCAAGTGAAATCCATTGACGCGGTTCCATTCGATGCCGGGCTCGCGGACCAGACTGTCGAGCACCTCAAATTGGCTGGAGCCGGTCGCAACGACTAAGTTGCATTCCGCTTGTTCACTCAAGCAATTGCGAAGATAGCCGGCTGCTTGTTGAGCAGTGAATTTGCCCATGGTGGCACGATCTTCGGCGATGACGATTCTCATTAACAGATTCCTCACAGGTTCGGTGTACGCTACGCTTCAAATAGTGTCTATTCGCCATGTCCAAATGGGTAGGCCACTTGGCAACCTATTCTTCGATCGTTTCAAATTGCCACGCTTTTACAGGGGGCCTGGCGGGTGTCGTCTGAGTACCGACATAACCGCTTATCCTCTAATAACTTGGAGGCAATGCCAGCTAACCCAAAGTGTTGGCACTCACGTTGCGACCCGAGAAAGTGGCATTCTTTTCCTTTAAACCGTTGACAAAGGGGCTACGAGTTACCATAATCGCATTCGTCAGGCAGCAGGGTGCGCGCAATGAGCCTGCAGTGATTCATCGCTGAAAGAATTCCAAGGAGAAATAGCGTGGCAAACGGAACATATTTTTTGAGCGAGTGCCCCACCTGTGCCAGAAAATTGGAGATCCGGGTCGAATTGCTTGGCAAGCGAGTGGCCTGCCAGAGTTGCGGCGCGATCCATGTAGCCAGCGATGTGGTGGAGCGTTCCGTCAATGACCTACGCATTGAGCAGGTTTTAGCACGTGCCAAGGCGTATATGGCATCAGTCGACAGCTTCAATCCGACAGTTACTGAATGAGGCGAGATCTGACCAGTAATTCGGATATGTTTTGGCTGTGCAGCCGGGGTCGAGTATGACCAATTCTGGGCAGCGCAAACCGATTAGGGCTAGGCTCATGGCCATGCGATGGTCACCATAGGTTTCTATTTCGCAGGGGGTGATTTTTTCTGGCGGTTCGATCGTCAGCCCATCGTGAAATTCGGTGACGGTGGCCCCCAGCTTTCTTAATTCCCGTGCTAGGTCGGAAATTCTATCTGTTTCTTTGACACGGTTGTGGGCCACCCCGCGCACCGTGGTGGGTCCGTTGGCAAACATGGCTACGGCTGCTAGGGTTTGCACGGTATCGCTGATATCGGACATGTTCACATCGATTCCTGTTAGTGAACCGCCGCGCACGAGCACAGCCTCAGGAAAATATTCGATTTCGCAGCCCATGAGTTCCAGGCATTCGCAAAATCGCACATCCCCCTGCAAACTACTGCGGCTGAGTCCTTCGACGCGCCCTTGACCACCCGTGATGGCGGCTGCCGCCCAGAAGTAGCTCGCGGCCGATGCATCAGGTTCGATAGAATAATTGGTTCCCTGATATTTCGCGGCGGCTGAGATCGTGAAGGGTCCTTGCTCAGCTCCATCGACAGCAGCGCCGAAGGCGCGCATGACGGCCGCTGTCATCGCCACGTAGGGAATAGAAACGAGATCGCCGGAGACTTCTAAAACTACGTCGGCGGCGGCCATGGGCGCGGCCATCATCAAGCCGCTTAGAAATTGGCTCGAGATATTGCCCGCCACCCGGGCTCTGCCACCGGCGAGACCGCGGGCTTTGATCAACACCGGCGGACATTCAGGTATCCCGGGACTCTCGCTGGCGACATCGGCACCCAACTGGCGAAGCGCATTGAGCAAATCGCCGATTGGTCTCTGCCGCATTCTCGCCACACCGTCGAGTCGAAAATTGCCGACGCAAGCGGACAACGCAGCGGTCAAAAAACGAATGGTTGTACCACTGTTGGCAACAAATAAATCGGCAGTTTCGACCGGATTTTTGCCACCACCGCCGACGATGACAAGTGAATTTTGCTGGCGATCGTGGTGCAATTGCAAGCCCAAGCGTCGCCACGCTTCGATCATGACTTCGGTGTCTTCGCTATCAAGGACTCCACTCAGATGGCTGGTGCCGCGGGCCAAAGCCGCGCAGACGATAGCACGGTTGGTAATGCTTTTGCTCCCGGGCGGGCGCATACGAGCGGAGACGGGAGAGTCGGGCGGAACGATTTGCACAGCGCGCACGTAAAACGACTTTCAAAAGGGCACTATTATGCGCCCAGCGGAGAGGCTGCGAAACACTGCGAGGTAGCGATCGTTCCAATTGAGCGATTAATTCAGCGATTAATTCTGTGAAAACTTTGGCGGTTGCCTGACGTGAGCGCTGCAGACGACCACTTTCGTCGATGGTTCGGAGACTAGAAAAGATTTGTGCACTATCCTGCAACCCTAGGGTGCGTCGCCTGTGTCATCGATAACACAATCGCTAAGATATCTCGTTCAACCTTCAACGGATCCTCGAGGTGACAGACATGATGGCGAAAATTACAAGTGCGGGTCGAACAGATATTGGCAAGAAAAGGGAGGCTAACCAAGATCAATTCATCATTGCCGATCTGAAGAAGTCGATGCTGGTGCAAGAAACCAGTCTGCCACTCGAAGCGCATTCGCGGCTTTATGGCACATCGCAGGGCCATTTGCTCATGGTGGCCGATGGCATGGGTGGCCATCTGGGAGGAAACCGAGCGAGTCGCATGGCCATCGATTTGATCATTAACCAATTGCTCAACACGTTGCCTTGGTTTGTCCGGCCAAATGGCGATGAGGCAGATCGAGATCTAGCCTTCATCGAGGACCTAAAGGGCGTCCTCCGCGAAGCTCACCTAGCCATCGAGAAAGAAGCACTTTCCGAAGTTGAAAAAAAGGGGATGGGTACTACGCTAACGATGGCCTACATCGTTTGGCCATCGATGTACTTGTTGCACGCGGGTGATAGCCGCTGCTATTTGCTGCGCGGGCGCGAGTTACGGCAGCTAACTCGCGACCATACGATTTCCAATCAACTGGTCGAACAAGGTGGCATGACTGTGGATGAAGCCAGCAAGTCGCCATGGAGCAACGTGCTTTATAATGCCCTTGGGGCTGGCGCTGAATCGGTCAATCCTGAGGTCCATAAAGTTGCGATAGAGGCGGAGGACACTATTTTGCTCTGCTCGGATGGGTTGTTCCGACATGTCCGCGACAGTGAGATTCGCGATCTGCTCTCGACCGAGCTCGAACCTCAGGAGGCTTGTCGGTCATTGATCGAGTTAGCGAATTTTCGTGGCGGTTTCGATAATATCACCTGTGTTGTCGCGCGGCTGGAGAAACCGGTCGAGGCACAGCTCAAG
>JBBQRC010000304.1:0-6555 GCA_038215215.1 Pirellulales bacterium | reverse complement strand
CCGGCTAAACGTGGCATGGCGTTCTATTTCAGTCTCGTATCATTCGCGATGGTTGTGGCCGCCGTACTTGGTGTGGGGGCACAATTACCCAATTCATATGCGTGGTTGATTTGGATGACGAGTGGGCTGGGTGCGATGGCGGCGATTGCTGGCCTATTGAGGGAAATGGTGCGCGAGGCCTCCAGCCTGAACGTAACGCTTAAGTTTGGTTCTATCACTGAACCCGCAAAACTGCGGCATGCAATGCATTGGATGCCCGCCCTACATACCGTCGTTGCCACGTTGGCTCTCGTACCCAGCATTCTTTTGGTGCTGTCCTTCGAGGAGCGAACCCTGCGTGTCGCCGCCACCTGTCTGCCGCTACTAGGTGCTCTGGCGATTCTCCCTATCGCCAGTGAGCGACGCACCCATCTGTACCGCTACTTCGGTCTGTCGCTGATCTCGGCCACGTTAGTGTTGCTATTTTGGGCCGATCTTCCTGTGGCGTGGTCGGTCGCGAGCGTCGGCGATGCATGGATCTTCTTCCACCGTGCTTTTGTCGCCTTCGTGTTACTCGGTATCCTCTATCCGCTGGTGGTGCTCCCATGGCTGCGAAATGAGGATTGGGTCAAGCCCTTAACGCATGTCGGTTGGTTTACCCTAGCGATTGGAATCACGATTGGCTGCGTAATGCTAGGCGGTGAAGCGGCTAAAGTGTGGGATACTGCCGCTGTCGACGCATCCTTGGCAACCAAATGGATGTCGATCTTGGCTTGGATCGCTGTTACAACTCGGCTATTGCAGTTCGCCATTCGCCCGTTCAGCCTCGATCGTTTCGCCTCAGATAACACTCGCAAGCTGGCGGTTTACATCGCCGAAGTGAGCCTTGCCTTGTTATGTGGAAGCTGTTATTTTCACTTTCCGGATCTATTTGGTGGCCTGTTTGTAAAATGGTGGCCGATCGTGGTTTTTGCGATCGCCATGTTAAGCGCATTGATAGGCCACTGGCTGCGTCGCATCGACCAACACATCATTGCCGACCCTGTGTGGCAAAGCAGCCTGTTGCTACCCATTATCCCCTTGGCAGGCGCGTGGTGGTTCCATCCCCAACAGGCTGAATGGCTGTGGGCTAGCTGGAGCGGGTATGCCTTCTTGCTACTGACCGCTGCGCTGCTCTACGGTCTTCACAGTTGGCTTCAAAACTCAATCCGTTTGCGTGGGTTAGCTGGAACGTTAATGCTCCTCTCGTTTTGGGCATTTTTGCAAAGCAACCCCAGTTTGCGATTCCTCGAGCATCCACAGTTCTGGCTCCTACCTCCTACTTTGGCGGTGCTGATATTTGTGGAATTGAATCGCAGCCGACTCGCTCCAAGCGTGGTTGTCGCCATCCGCTACTTGGCCGTAATCATTGCTTATTTGAGCAGCACCGCAGAGGTGTTTTTAAAGGCTTTCGAGGGACAATTGTGGCAACCGCTGCTGTTACTGGTACTCGCCCTCACTGGCATCGCTGCCGGTATCATCCTACGCGTACGAGCATTCCTGTACTGTGGAATGACTTTTACCATCGTCGCATTGCTGGGGATGGTTTGGCACGCTCAGCAGGCAATTGGGCAAGTGTGGCCGTGGTGGGCCTTTGGAATCGCCACTGGAGTGAGTCTCATCGTGCTCCTCGGCTATTTCGAAAAGAACCGCCCCAAAGTGGTTGCCTACTTGGAGAAATTTAAGCAATGGGATCAATGATGGACGGTTGCAGTTAAGCTAAAGTCAAGTTAAGCGTGAAGAAAGCACTAGGGTGCAGTAGGCATAAAAACCGCGTTTGGATTGACGCCGGAGTGAGTTGCTGCATCACTTAGGCTAGCTGGTGGAGTATCTGGCAGGGGTTCGCTGTCGAGTTTGGTTTCCTTTGGCTTCACGATAAGCGACCAGTTGTGCAGCATGCCGAATCGGTCGCTCCGCGTCCCACGCACTACAAGTTGCCAAATTCCTTGGGAGTTTTGTCCAACAAATTGCCCAAGGCTTGGCTGACGCTTCAGTAAAGCCATAGTCATGAACGCGCCTTGAAAGGGCGCAACACCTTTGTTGATTGGATTTTGCGAAGCGTCGTCAAACAGCGTCTGATCAAAATTATCGCCAGAGCCTCCCACTTCGCTGAACAGCTCGACGCGCTGACCGTTTGGCCCAGTTAGAAACGCATCCAAGGAGCCGGCGTTCGTGTGCGTGATCGACAGTTGTAGTTTTATGTCTGCAATCACGAAGTTGTCATCGATTTGAATTTCGGAGATCACCGTCTTCCGCGGCGGGAGGATCTCAGCGTCTTGACTGCTGAAGGTTCCACCCACCTGAGCTTTGGACTGCGCAACCTCTGCGGCCGTCAACAACCCGTCGTCGTTGGAGTCAAGCAGGCGAAATTCTTCAAGCTTTTCATTTGTCCAGTCCGTGGCAAATTCTGCCATCGCAATTTGCCCGTCGCGGTCCTCATCTAATTCGTAAAACCATCCCGGGAGACCAACCGTTTCATCCCCAGCTTGTTCTTGCCTCAGCTTCAGAAACTCGTACAACTCATCGCGAGAAAGTTCGCCGTTGCGATCCAGATCGATACTCCCCATCGGCACACCTAGACTTTTCGCCTCCGCCGCATCTAAGCGGTTGTCCCGGTTGGTGTCGAAACGCCCGAGGATACTGGAAGTCAACCAGTAGCTACTGCCACCGCTTCGCCACCATCGAGAGTCGTCACTGTTGCTTTGGGCCTGTACCGACGGGCGAATTCCGTTGCCAAGGCGTTTGGACTTCTGCACTAATTCCTCGGCCGCGCCGGACAAAATGCGACGCCGTGCATAGCGCTGCGCCATTTCCATTCGACTGAGTCGATCATCTTTGTCCAAGTCCATGCTGAATGGATCATTATGTGTCCACTCCGATTGCGCAGCCTCTGACCGATCGACAAAACCATCGCGGTTAAAGTCATAACGACGCAGGGAGCGATCGGCTTCATCTAAATCAACCTGTGCGTAGGGATACTTTACTTCTGCCAGGCCAAAGTCGGGGATCAGTGGCTTATCGCGTGCTGGCCCGAAAGGCTGCATGGTGCTCTTGCTTTCGACGTCGACCTCAATCCCCGCCACACCGTTGCTCAGGGCATGGTAAACTCGCGCCGCCTCCTGATAAGTCGCTATTTCCTGGGGCTTGTCCAACTGCAGACGTCGCTTTTCGGCAATGCGTTCCAAATAGGGTCTAGCCAGCGGAGTGATTTCATTGGGGTCGATGAGCCCATTTTGGTTACGGTCCAAGCGTTCCAAGGACTCGCGCAGACCGGCTTGTCCACAAGCAGTCTCTCCAAGAGCGAAGCAATGAAAGAGCATCAAGGCGGCGGTCAGGACGCAAATGGGATAGTGGCGCCGAAGCGAAGCATTACATTGGGTCATCGAAGGCGCCCTAACAATCAAAACTAAAAGAATGAATCGCAGTCGGCACAAGAAACCGGAGCGGCCGTTTTGCAAAGCAATCGATCGCTACTGCCCGCCACCGCTCTTGAGCATCTCAAACAGTCGTGATCGCGCCGCTGACTGACTCGATGCGCTGTTACCTCGCTCGCTACTGTTGCTGCGGGGAACATTGCCAGTGGCGCTCGGTTGCAAAAATGCCTTCAGCATGGCAGCGTTGCTGGTGGTGACAATTTCCACCTGCTGCTCACTACGGGTATCTATCAATTGGGCCAGGCGCTCCACTTCGTCGAACAGTTGCTCAGGTGCTGTCACGATCAACGAGTTACTAGGCTCGTGGACAGCTAGGCTCATCACCGGCTTGAGGTCCTGAATCGGTTGATTAGAGACGGCTTTACTAGGTCCCTTCTTATCATCAACTTTAGCTTCGTCACCTGCTTTGCCGGCAACCTCTCGAGCTTGCTGTGGCGCTCCAGATGGCGTTGGCCCCGTCGATTTCGAGCTGCTAGAAACTCGACTGCCGTAGGTGTCGCGAATGACAGTCGCTACGTCGTTAGCCCGCGCATTAAACAACTCGATCACCCGTGATGTGCCGTTCGTCTTGTTCTCCGCGATACTCTTGTCCTTATCGATAATCTCCAAATAGTCTTGAATCCTCTGAATCTCTGCGGTAGCACCTTGCACAATCAATCGATTCAGACGGGTATCTGCCACAACCGTCGTGGTCCCTGAAATCATCGTGGCAGTTCCGTCACGCGATGTCACAATGCTGCTCAAGAAAGATCCGGGTGAGGAGATGTATCCATTGACGAGCGTACCCGCCTGCCCCTCTTTCGCCGATTCGCCGCCGTCTAGCAACTCGGCTAGCATTCGCAGTGAGTCTTCGGGCTGGACGTATTGGAGGTAATAGACGATTGGAGGCGAAACGATCGAATCCGTCGGCGCGTTAAGTGCCCTCAAATGTGCTTCGAAATCATCCAGTGCTTCGCGATCCTCAGACTGAATAATCAGGCCTCGCGCCGTCCATTGGCATCGAATCATTGCCGCTTGGCTCGTCACGTTGTCGGTCAAGTAACGCGAGGAAGAACCGTCCCGATCCAAGGCCCGCTTAGCAATAAATCTGGAATCCTCGGGCTGCGTTCCTACGACACGTTCTATGACCTTCGCACCAACCGACTTGTCTGCCGGCAATAAAATAATCGGATTCGGCTTACGCCAGAATTTGGCCGCAGTCTCCACTAACGCGTCGGCCTCTGATCGTCGAAAGGGTAACACGCGAACCGAATCACTGGGAGAGTCAGTGCCGCCGCTGGCGGTATCGCTAGTTTCCAAAGCTTCGACAATCTTCTTGATTTGATCGATTTGGAATCGCGTTGCCCTCACAAACAGCCTTTTATTACCTGGGTCCGCATCAATTTTAGGCAGGCCGGTCGGTGAATCCTTGGCGCTAGCGGAAGTACTTGGCAAATCCAGCATTTGCTCCAACAAACTAATTACGTAGTAGGGATCAACCGATTTCAAAGGAATGACCTCAAAATCGGCTTCAGCAGCTTGTAATTGCTGTACTGTCTGAGCGATCTCTTCCTGTACCGCAGGCGTTGCCAAGGCCACGATGCTGTTGGCTTTGGCATCGACCGTCAGACGCAACGATTTCCCGGCCAACAGCGTCTGCAAGACGTTATAAACCGTTTGTGCATTGCCCCCTTGAACCAAATGAGAACGGAGCTCGGTTTGACCCTCGGTTGGTGTTAATGACAAGGGTGGCTGGTCCAAGGCAGTTACAAGATTTTCAACCAGCTTCACCCGATCTTCTACCCCAGTTACGAATAGGTGTTCGCCCTGAACGTCCGTCGAGAGACTGACATCAATGCCAATCATTTCGTCAGTTGCTAAACCGAGATGGGGACGGGCGACAACGAGCACATCTTCTGCAGTTATGTGTTTGAGACTAAACGTCTTCATGACGGTGCCGTTATCAAGCCCCTTCGGACCAAAGGCGTCTAAAATTGTTTTAACGTTTTTCAGTTTGGCGACGGTATCGGTAATCATTAACTGGTTCGTTTTACTGAACACGGCCGGCTTGGTCATCAATTTGATCGTCGACAGCTCCTCCACGGCATCCTGAGCATCCAATTCCTGCAAAGGGAACACGCACTTGACGACATCATGCTGGTTTCGAGTGTCGAGTTCCAGCGGTGTGATCAATTCTGCCAGAGCGTCCAACTGCTGCAAACTCCGAGGGTCACCAAGATTGATGACGGAGAGCAGTCGGCCACTCCGCACGAGCGTATAACCTTGAGGCAGCAAGAAAAGGTTAACGCGATCAATGGCCTCAGGGAGCGAAAATGTCTTCGCATCGCTGTACGTAAAACTGCCAGCCGGCAACTCTTCATACTGCAGGGCCAAATCGCACTGATCGGCTAACCAACGGATGACTTCGCGCCACGGAGTCCGCTCGAAAGAAAAGTTCAGCGAAGTGACCGGTACTCGCGCGGCCGGTACCACTTCAGTGGCGCCCAAAGCGTCGGCAGAATCGGGCGTTACCGCTGCAACGCCTAATTCAGTTCCTGAAGCACTGGGATCAGCGACCGCCGCTGCGGCATCGTTTACCGCGGCGTTCTCATTCGAAACTGCCGCGGTGACCTCCGCTGAGGCAGATTTGTCGGATCCGGGTACCGGCGTCTCGGCAGCGGCCTGCGCTGCAGTGGGCGACTGCGCAACTACGCTGGAGTTAAAACTTAAATACATTCCCGCACTCAAGGTCACCAGCGGCAACAGCGGGCCAAAACGGTAGAAAGTAGATGTGCTCATGTCAGCTATTGTGCTCAAGAGTCAATGGACCGCGGGGAGGTGGGATCGCGTCAAACACAGGTGTAGACGCGAATTGCGTGGCCGTTTAGGTGGGTCAGTAGTCTGAATCGGTGAGTTAAGCCTGGATCTTCCAGGGAGGGTCCTGAGTCCCGATTTTACATGAGAATGATGCCCAAGTCAAAGTGGGAATCGCCTGTCTCCCGCGCGGGCCAGGGGGGGTAGATGACAACAATCAATTGTCCTCTGGGGACATTGGAGAGCAATAACCTCGCGAGAAGTATGCAAATGTAGCGACTCGGTTGACTTTCAGCTTGTCATCGCCGAC
>JBBQRC010000303.1:0-6570 GCA_038215215.1 Pirellulales bacterium | reverse complement strand
AGGGCGGGCTGGGCATCGGTTTGACCCTGGTGCGGCGACTGGTCGAGATGCACGGTGGTACGGTGGAAGCGCACAGCGACGGGCCGGACCAGGGTAGCGAGTTCACCGTCCGACTGCCCGTCCCCAAATTGACTCAACAGACTTCAAACCCCGAAGTCGAAGAAAGCACAGTGACGACCGCCGAGCGGCGAATCCTAGTGGTCGATGACAATCAGGACTCGGCCACGAGCTTGGGAATGGTGCTCAAGCTCATGGGCAACAGCATCCAAACGGCACACGATGGCCTCGCCGCCGTGGAGGCCGCCGAGCAGTTCCGGCCGGACATGATTCTACTCGACATCGGGCTTCCGAAGTTAAACGGGTACGACGCCTGCCGTCGCATTCGGGAGCAGCCTTGGTCTGGCGGCATCGAGATTGTCGCCTTGACCGGATGGGGACAGGCAGAAGATCGACGTCGCTCGAAGGAGGCCGGATTCGATCACCACCTGGTCAAGCCCATCGAACTGGCCGCTCTTGAGAAGCTGCTGGCGACGCCGCCCACAAGGTCGCAATCCCTGGAAAAAACACCTCCCACTAGAGCTTCGCTACGAGTGCTGGTCGTGGATGATATGCGGGATGCGACTCACATGCTCGGAACGCTGCTGAGAATCGCCGGACATCATGTTCGCACGGCCTCAGACGGACCAAGTGCCTTAGCAGCAGCGATCGATTACCAGCCTGACGTGGCGCTCTTAGACATCAGCTTACCGGGAATGAGTGGTTTAGAAGTAGCCAAGCGGATTCGCCAACTGTCTTCGCTCAAGGATGTCGTGTTGGTCGCCATGACAGGGTACGGGGAAGAATCAGATCGGCAGCGTTCGTTTGAAGCCGGATTCGATTATCACTTGGTTAAGCCCGCTGATATCAAGGCCGTGCACGGAATCCTGGCGACCATTAATGTAAATGCCAACTGATGGCGACTGCCGCGCCGTACAAGAACCGCGCCGCATGTTTGACTCAAAAATTCTCAGGGCTAAACGGGAATAAAGCCAGTTCACGGACGCCACATCGAGTAGCCGTATGGGGGTTTGCCGGCTCGGCAGAATCCGTTTGAGTGGTGCACGAGAAAGATTGAACGATTTGGCCCGGAAAATGCAATTCGTTTGATCTGCCGAAGGACGGCAATCGCGATCGGCGTTCCTGACAGCGCGATTCGTGAGACAATCTGTGACATCTAAATTTACGGGAGCTAATCATGGCTACAGAGCAAAAACTGAAGGGCAATTGGAACCAAGTCGCTGGCAAGGTGAAAGAAAAATATGGGCAATTCACCGACGATGAGCTGACACAGGCAAAAGGTGATTCTCAGCAGTTAATCGGAATGATTCAAAAGAAAACCGGCCAAGCGCGTGAGCAAATTGAAGCATTTGTGCATGATCTATACGAGACTGCCGGTATTCAGCTTACGCACCTCTCCGAGGCGACCTCGGATTGCATGAGTTCGACCGGTGACGCCTTGCAGCAGGGCTACGAATTGGTCGTTGATCGCGCACGGTCCGGTTACGAACAAACGACCCAGGTGATCGCAAAACGACCAGCTGAATCAGTCATGGCTGCCTTGGCGGTTGGACTGATCGGGGGCATTATGCTGGGCATCTCGATTGCCGCAGCACGTCGTCCCGAGCCCAGTTGGAGAAATGGTTGGCGGTCGTAGGCCAACACGGCTGACGTGCATACCTGCATAGTCTAACGTGTAAGCAAGGATGCTGTTTCTAACAATCCGTCAACCTTCAAACTAGGAAAATTTTCAATGTCGACTACAAGTAACGAACCCAAACAGGTGAGATCGGCCACGCAGAGTTCTGCGTCTTCCAATGCATCGGCCGTCGCCAAGGAGAAACTCCAGCAAGCGGGCCAGCATTTCGTTGCCGAACCGGCACGCGACTTTTTTGGTGTGCTGAAAGACTACGCCCACGAAAAGCCCGACGTGGCTGCGTTGTGGTGCTTTGGCCTGGGCCTGTTGATCGGTTGGAAGCTTCGCGGCTGAGCAGGGCTTTGATCGTCATCCTGAGCGCGTAAGCCAAGCTAAATGAGTCACTTGCTTACGCGCTGGTTTGCAGTGTCATTGCTCCAAGGTGAAAGTAGATCTTTAGCACTTTTTGTCGTACCTGCTTGCCGCAAGTGTCGCTGTGGCTCTTGCGGCCGTATTGGTGCTGGCGGATGATTTTTTATTTAGTAGTTGGGGTGGCAGGTCCCTGAGTGATACACGCCCATCGCTGCGCTTTGAGTGTGCCTGATTTCAGTGGCTAATTAGCCGCAGTGCGTTAGCACCGGTTTCCGGAGGAACGCGGGTCCGAAGAAACCGCGGCTAACGCCGTTCGGCTAATAAATCGCAACTTCGGAGTGTGCCCAACACGCTAAAGCCGACGAAATCGAGTCAACTTCTTCCCGCCGCTTTCCGCTCTGGCGACTGCCTGACTAAACGTCAAGGATTGCGTGCCACGGTACTGGATCGCTGTCATTTCCGCAGCCTTGAAATAACGAGCTTCCGGTGGGAAGCTTGTCGCCAGGACGCAACAAGAGTCCTTTTATAGCACTTTGCTATCAATAAGTTGAGCTCGGCTGTTATTTGGCACCACCGATTTATTTCCCTGATAGTCGCCCCTTCGGAACTTTCGGTATTGGAAGATTTACCATATCCGGGATGGGCATCCCAGGCTATCACCTGCCGTCCCTCTCGGGACTAATAATCAGTGCGCGGTCAATTCTCTCGCCCAAGCCGCCGTATTTTGAGGGGGTAATTATACTATAATCTACGTTACCCCTATCTACATTAATGTCGGAGGTATTTGGTGGCACCACGTAAAACCGCTCGGGCGTCGCGTAGGAAGTCCATTAGGGGCGTTAACATTAGCCCCGCTGTCCGCGTGAGCTTGTATGCTCAGTCGCGTTATCTGCCCAGCGAATTCAAGGAGAGCGCGGGGCTGCGACTGCCCTTCACGACTTACTTTGACGATCCTTTTATCGCCAAGATGAATCCAGACCGAGGATTCGATACGAAAGCTTTTGTGAATTGGGAACCTGGATTGGCGGATGGGCCCACCAGTGCCCGCTTTGCTGTTGTGGATTTCAATGCGGACACCGGCACGCTAGAACCGCCCGCGGCATGGGATGAAAAGTTGCAGCAGTTTACGACGCCGGCTGGCGAGCCACTCGACAAATCCAAGACGGATAGTTTGGCTTTTCATCAGGTTAACGTTTGGGCGTTACTGCAACGAGCACTTGCACTTTTCGAGGATGGCAAGTCCTTGGGGCGGCGCATTTCATGGGGATTCGAAGGCAATCGGCTGATAGTTGTTCCACACGCTGGCTTCGGTGAAAACGCCTACTACGACCGCGAGAGCCAATCGCTGCAGTTCTACTATTTTGGCTCGACCGACGATCCGGTTTATACATGCCTATCCACCGATATCGTGGCGCATGAGTTTGGCCACGCCGTCTTGGATGGAGTGCGGCCACTACTGAACGAAAGTGGATCGGTGGAGACAGCGGCTTTCCATGAATTTTTTGGCGATCTCTCCGCACTCACTGTGACGCTGAATAACAACGCGTTGCGCAGGATGTCAGCCGACGAATCAGGCGGCAATTTCGACAAGGCTACCAATTTTGCATCACTGGCCGAACAGTTCGGACAAGCCCTTCTCGGTAGGCCCTACCTGCGATCGTTTCTCAACCAAGACACCATGGCACAAATGGCGGGCGTGACCAGCCACCATCGCTTATCGCAAGTGTTGTCTGGAGCGTGTTACGACATCTTAAGATGTCTGGGAAGCCACTACAGCCAAAGTGATCAGGGCAAAAAGCCGAAGTCGCCGCGCCAAGTTTTTTGGCTGGCCGCCGACCGCTTACATCGCTTGACAATTCAGCCGCTCGATCTGTTGCCCCCGGTGGAGGTCAACTTTCGAGACTATGCGCTGGCCGTCTGTCGATCGCAGCAACTTTGCGAACCAATCGATCCTGCAGGCTACTTCAACATGCTGATCGACGTCTTTGTAAAACGTGGCGTCCTCAACCAGGACGACGCGCGGGCCTTGAAAGAACCGGACTATGTGCACAAAAGACTGCAACTGAGCGTACGTCACTCCATCGAAGAGATCACTCGCTCTCGCGCCGCGGCTTACCGGTTTCTGGACGACAACCGCGAAGATCTTCTCATTCCCACAGGACGTGATTTCATAGTGGCCGACCTGTACGATGCGCAAAAACGCGGTAGGGAAAACTTAGCTCTGCCGCGCCAAGTTATTTTGCAGTATGTTTGGCGCGAAGATGTCAAACTCGACGGCGAACAGTTCGGCAGATTCAACGGCCAACGCACCACGATGCTGTGTGGTGGAACGCTAGTGTTTGATGACAACGGCACTGTTATTAGTTGGGCAATGAAGCCAGGATCGATTCCATACAGCGGGGCTCGGCAGCGCCTCGGCAGGGTGACGGAGATGTGGCAAACGGCTACTGCCGAGGGACATGCACGGCGCGAAAAACTCTTGACGGACATCGCCGCACAAATCGCCTCGGGACGTGTAGGCAACATTATCGGCTCAGCGAAGGGATTGCTAGGAACAATGATACCATCCTTCCTGGCTTCGACGGATGCCGATGGTGTGCTGCGTTTTCGACTGGCACCTCACATGCACCTGTCCGAAGAGCATCAATTCGAAGATCAATCAGGAGAAGAAGAGTGGCAGATAAGTTGCTGATACGTGCCTACAACGTCGGTTGTGGCGATTGCATATACGTTCGCATCCCCGGTAAAAATGACGGCTTTCACATTCTGATCGACTGCGGCAAGAAGGGGGACGATGTGCTGCTGAAGCAGGCTATCGACCATCTCAAGACCGAATTACCGGCGGGCAAAACCCAGGGCCGCAAGCGACTCGACCTTATCGTGGCGACACATCGGCACGAAGATCACATCAAGGGTTTCGATGCAAATTGGTTTGACGACATCGATGTCCACAATGTTTGGCTGAGTGTAGCTATGGATCCGGACCATCCACAGGCCACAGGCGTAAGGAAGATGCGTCAACTGGCTGGGGAAACGTTGCGCCAAGTGGTGGCCAGCGGTCAAGCACTCAACCAAGAATTGGAGACCCTGGCGGCGCTAAACGGAGTGAGCAATGATAAGGCCGATGAACTGCTCATGCAGAAGATCCCAGCGGCCAACAAGATCAAACCAAAGTACGTGCATTCCGGGATGAAATCAAAGGATCTTGGCTTGAAATTGCCGCCACGCACCGCCGTTCACATACTCGCGCCTGAAAAGGATGTGGATGGTTATTATCTTGGCAAAGAGGCGGACGAGACATTACGCGGACTGTCCGCTTTCAGTGTTCAGTTGGGCGCGTCGGCGGCGGCCAACGCCGCTCCGAAGAACATTAGTCTGAGTGCCTTTGAATTGCTGCAGTCTCGCATGCTCTCCAACGGGTTGGCTTTTGCGGCAAAAGAGTCGTCGATTCAAAACAATCTCAGCGTTGTGCTGTTGATCGAGTGGAAGAAACGCCGGCTGCTGTTTGTGGGGGATGCCGAATGGGAGGGAGAGTTCGCCGATGGCAAGCACAACGGTAGTTGGAATGTGATGTGGGAAAAGCACAAGAAGACCCTCTTGTCCAAGCCGATCGACTTTTTGAAAGTGGGACATCACGGCAGCACCAACGCGACGCCCCATCCGCCATCCCTGCGACCTAAATCCAGGAAAGAAGTGCCAGGTGGAGTGTATTCAATCCTCGATACAATTCTCCCCGTACCCAAAAGGGGCAAACCCACTGCGCAGGCGGTTGTGTCCACCGAACGTGAGTTCTACGACCCGATCCCCGAGTGCGAATTGCTCACCGATTTGGCTCGCCGGGTCAACAATACTCGCAATTATGCTGAAAGCCTCAAGAAGGCAAAAATCGATCCCAAGACAATCTGGGCTACGAGTAAGGCGAAGAGAAAGAAATTTTTCGAAACATACGAGGAAGGATTCCTTGATCAACCTCAGCCCTGGCGAACTGATTTGGAGTCACTGCTCGACAAAGATCAAAAAGGATATGTGGAAGTAGAGATCGAGCCCGGCACGTAGCCGCAAAGTACTTTTGCATCGTCCCCAAATAAGTTTCGGAATTTTTGTTGATTTATTGTAAGGTAGTGCGTTCACCACGGAGTAACTATGTGGGAGCATTACCTTGGCCGAATTTCCAGACACACGCATCAGCTTGATCTTGCGATTAGCGCATCGCAACGATGTGCACGCATGGCACGAGTTCAGCGAACTTTACACCCCCATTCTGTACCGCATGGCGGTCGCCAAGGGGATGCAAGCGGCTGATGCCGAAGACGTTACTCAAGACATTCTGTTTGCTGTGGCCCGCGCCGCCGACCGTTTCGGGCCCGATGCCACGCGAGCTCGCTTTCGTACATGGTTGTGTCGCATCGCCCGCAATCTCATTGCCGATTTTTTTGCAGGTCGAGCTAAGCGACCATTATCTCAAGCGCTCTCAGATAGCTGGTTGCAAGCCTTGTGTGAATCTTCGTCGGACGGTGACCAGTTTG
>JBBQRC010000302.1:0-6574 GCA_038215215.1 Pirellulales bacterium | reverse complement strand
CGCATTTCGTTGCATACCTCCGGCCCGCTCATGCGATGGCTGGTGGAGCATCATCCAGAGTACATTCAACGAGTAGCCAGTTTGGTCGCTGCAGAGCGGATTGAGATCATTGGTGGACCGTTCTACGAACCCATTCTGCCGATGTTGCCCAGTCGTGATCGCATCGGGCAAATTACGCGGTACACGGAGTACTTGAACGCAACTTTTTCTACTCAGGTCGCTGGGATGTGGATGCCGGAGCGCGTGTGGGAGAGTGCCCTGACTTCGGATATTGCCAAAGCCGGGATCGCCTACACCGTCCTCGACGACTATCACTTCAAGGCCGCAGGTTGGTCTGACGAGAGCTTGCACGGCTATTACATCACTGAAGAAGATGGACGCTTGCTCCGTGTTTTTCCAGGCAGCGAAAAGCTCCGTTACCTCATACCGTTTGCTGCACCTACCAAAACGATTGAGTATGCAGCCGAAGTGGCCCGCGAAAATCCAGGTGCGATCCTCGTTTTCGGTGACGATGGCGAAAAATTCGGAACGTGGCCAGATACCCATGAACACGTCTACGCCCGCGGTTGGCTCCGCAAATTCTTCGACGCGCTAAGCCACAACTCAAGTTGGCTGCAGACCAGTCGCTTGTGCGATGTCGTGCGCGAGTCGGCACCACTTGGAAAGATCTACCTGCCGGATTGCAGCTACCGCGAAATGACTGAGTGGTCCTTGCCCGTCGAGCAGCAGAGTATGCACGACGAACTGATTCACGAACTGCAGATCCATCCCCGTTGGAGCGACATCGGCCGACTGATCCGCGGCGGAAATTGGCGTAATTTCAAAGTAAAGTACACCGAAGCAAACGAGATGTATGCGCGAATGATGTTGGTCAGCAGTCGTCTGGAGGCGGCGCGTGCCCGCGGCCATGATCAAGCAGAACTGACTACCATCGAGGACCATCTGTATCGCGGTCAATGCAATTGTCCCTACTGGCATGGTGCCTTTGGAGGCGTTTATTTGCCTCACCTGCGCAATGCCATTTTTAGCGAATTGATCGCCGCAGAGAATGCCTTGGATCGCTTGCAACGCGGTGACACGGCCTACGTGGAAGCAGCCTCGGACGATTACGATTTCGATCTGCGTACGGAGGTTCGGTTGGCCAACGACCAACTCATCGCTTTCATCGCCCCTGCACAAGGTGGCATGCTGTACGAGTTGGATATACGAGGAGCTCAGCATAACCTGTTGGCCACCATTCAGCGCCGGCCGGAGAGCTACCACCGCAAAGTTCTACGCGGCAGCGTCCAGCCTGATGGGGATGTGGCCAGTATCCATGAACGTATTGTCTTTAAACAAGCGGGATTGGATCAGCGATTGCAATACGATCAGTTTCCGCGTAAGAGTTTCTTGGAGCATTTCTATGACAATGATCTCTCGCTCGAAGATCTAGTGGCCGGTCAAGCGCAAGAGCGCGGTGACTTCGTGGCCATGCCATTTGAAGCCAAACTCCGCCGGGCCGCTTCCAAGATTCAATTGCAATTGTGCCGCGATGGCAACGCTTGGGGGATTCCGCTCAAGTTGACCAAAGCGCTGACGTTAGAAGCTGGTAGCCCACTCCTCAATATCGTCTATCTGATCGAAGGTTTACCACGCGATCGCCAGTTACACTTGGCCCTCGAATGGAATTTTGCAGGTTTGCCAGCCGGCGCTGGAGATCGTTATTTCTACGATGCCACGGGTCAACAGCTCGGGCATCTCGGCACGGCGTTGAACTTAAAAAACGCTCAGCATCTTGGTCTGATCGACGAGTGGCTGGGGGTTGATCTGCTGATGGGCCTGAGCCGCCCTGCCGGCATTTGGACATTCCCAGTCGAGACGGTCAGTCAAAGTGAAGCCGGCTTCGAACTGGTTCATCAGTCTGTGTGCGTCATGCCTCACTGGCTGATTCAAGGGGATTGCGAGGGCAAGTGGTCGTTACAAATGCAGCTTCGCATTAACGCGGCTCATCACCCTTGCGTGCTTTCCGAGCATTTTACGCAGGCCTTTGCAATGGCGCCAGCAGTCTAAGCGTGGTGCGTTCGTGAACACACGGCCTGCGTCCCCCACAGACGCAGCTACATACGGAGTGCTCGAGTGCCAGCTTGAGAACATGCGGCCAGCAATGCTCGATTACCTCGCCAATGCACGACGCAGCACGGGTTCGAAAATATCAGCTTGTCGCATAAAGCCAAGATCGTTGGCATGCGACGCGTCGGTGGCGCCTTCTGTGTCGTCACCGTACAGTTTGTCACCGGGAATGTAAAACAGATTCTTTACTTGCTCGGCTTGCAACGCTTCAAACGCAGCTTTGAGTGCCGCGTGATTCTCGGTGTGAAAAGCATGCTTGGCGGGTGTGATCCAATCGTTGGTGAACCGCCGATCTTCCACCAAAATGATCGGTGTCTCAGGCTTGGCGGCGCGAATTTGCTGGACTAGCGGTATACACTTGGCTGTCACTTCAGCCGGACTCATGTTGGGCAAGCAATCAATGACGTACGCCGATGCATCGATTTGTATTAGGAAGTCACCCACCGCAGTATCCATCTTACCGTTGCCCGAGAAGCCGAGATTGGCGACCGGCACGTCCAATCGGCGACCGAGGATGGCGGTGTGAACCATCCCAGGCCGGCTGGCACACGCTCCATGAGTGATACTCGTTCCATAGAAAACGATAGGTTTCTCGCGCGGCGGGAACCCCGCGAATTGACTTCCTTTTTCAACGCCGATGCTCATGAATTCGACACCATTGTACAGGGGCAAGTAGGCCGCATATTCGCGCAAACCCGGTGCGAGCCCCTTGATGATCTCCGCTTTGACCTCCTGCGTCGCAGGTTTGGTGACTTGCACCCACTTCCATTTCCCTGCTTCGTTACGGGCATAGAGATCGACCCCGCTGACTCCCGTGGCTGCCATGTGAGGCATGCCGAGATTGCTTTTGAGCAGCTTATAATGCACATGGATGGAGGGGGAGTCTGTCTGGAATCGCACCATCATTCCCGCACTATCGCGACTGAGACTCCAGACGCTCGGCGTGACCGATGCTTGTGCCGAGGCAGGTAAGCGATCAAACCAGCGAGCGCGTTCTTGCTCTGGCAGGATGCGGCCTTCTACTCCCCAAGTGATTATGTCATGCCACGACAGTCCGTCGGCAGCTTTTTTGTTGACATCCATGGCCGGGTCAAGCTTACTGGTCGCCGGCGGTTGCTGCGCAAAGGAAAGATTCAGGCAGCTGATGAAAAATGCACATCCAAGTAACAGAGACTGACGCTTCATGATGATCAATTGGGTTTGAGGTGAGGTGACAACAAGAGATTCGTCCGCCTAGTTTAGCAGCTTTCCCCACCGCGCACCGCGACCCGTCAGGCACTCACATGCCGAGCTAGAAAAAAACGAACTCACTGGATGTGCTCACTGGCTATCCTCACTGGCTATCCTCACTGGCTATCCTCACTGGGTATGCTCACTGGGCGTCTTCGACGGACGCACGCAATTCCTCTGCGGTGATCGATAGTAATTCGCTGCGATTCGTCTGCTTATTCTTGACCACGTGCAGATAAGTGCCCACGTAGGGCTCGGTGACGCGGGCCTTGGCGTCCAGCGGCGCGACAATGAGCAATTGCAAACCAAATCGCTCGAACAGGTCAAGTGCGTATTCGGCGTGTTGATCGTCGCTGCGCGAAAACATTTCATCGACCATGACGAAATGAAATCGATTACTCTGCGCCGCGTCCGGCTCCAGATTGTACTGGTAGGCGATTGCGGCCACCAAGACCAAGAACGCCAGTTTCCCCTTCTCTCCTCCCGATTGTCCAGTGCCACCGTCGTAGTAACTGCGGGCCTCCCCCGTCTCCGCCACCAGCTCGCGGGCGGCAAAATTAAACCAATTGCGTACGTCGATCACCTTCTGTCGCCAGCGGTCGTTGTTATCGTCACGGAGTTTGACGACCAGTTTCTCGATCTTCACGAACGTGGCTTCGTTGGCTTCCGGTGTACCATCCAACGTCCCACTCAAGCAGCCCGCCAGCTCGCGAATAAAGTCCTGGATTTCGCGGTCTTGCACATCGCTGGGCTCGAGCCGCATGTACGTTCCCGCTTTCCATTCGAGCAGCCGCAGTGCAGTGTTGAGTTGCTCAATCTTGTCGCGAATCTCATCCTTGTCGTTTTGCAAACTACCGTGTAACAAACCGATTTCGTGCAACACCTTTTCATTCAGCCGTCGTTTAAATCGCTCTTCATGCTTTGGCAAATCGTCTTGAGCAATACGCTGGTAGAGGGCCTCAAAGCTGGGAAGCGATTCGACGTTGGCATCCAAATCTGCCTGTTCGTCTGGAAACTTTTTTAAGAAACGGGTCATGGCGCTGGTGAGCTCTCGAGCAACCGGAGTCAGCCGGTCTTGTAGCTTCTCAACTCGCTCTCGCAGTTGCTGGGTAATCGCCGACGGCAAGCTACCGATAGTCTCGAGTGTTAAAGGGGGTTGTACCTCTGCCCTCAAATTTTCGAAGTCCGTTGACGCCGTTTCGAGCGAACCGTCCGCTGCAGCGCGTGTAAGTGATTTCTTGGCGGTCTCCAAAACTTGTGTGCCGCCGCGCAGCTCACTGTCGCGTAAGGTCTTTTGTCCGATAAATTCGTCGCGGTCGCGCTGGTAACCAAACGCTTCACTTTGCAAAGCTTCGCGACGCATTTTTAACTCGCGGATTTGATCGTCCGATTCTTCAAGCTTCTGCTTTTCAAGTTTGAGCTGCGAGGCTTCGAACTCGTGTTTCACATGATCGATCGCGTCAAAGTCCTCCAGTAGCAAGGCTTGATCCAAGGATTCGATGCGGGAAGATGTCAGATCCACCTCAGCCGCCAAAGCCCGATAACGCGATTCAAGTTGCTCTAGATCACGCTCGGCGGCTTGAAGCGAATCACTTAGCATCAGTCGCTTCTGACGGTTGTCCCATCCTAAGACGAATTGGCGGCGATCATCGGGCATAGCCCGATCGTCTTTCTCATGCTTGGATGGACCTGATTTCAAATGTCGATTGCGTGTCATCGCCGCCCCGCGCGCCCGCTGAAACTCTTCGATTGTTTCGCAGGCCTGAAAGTCAAATCGCTGCTGAATCTCCGCTCGTATCCAGGCACTGAGGGGATGGTCCTCGCGGTACTGCAACTTGTCAACCAACGAACCACCCGTTGATCGGCTCAACTCTAACCCCTGTGCGCGCGCGCCGACGCGCAGGTATACCAGGCGCTGTCCGTGCCCGCGCGCGTCCTGCAGGCGCGTGCCGTCGACATAGCCAGCCACACGGGCGTAACTGTCACCGGGAACCAATAGGCTGCGCGCGAAGCCGTATAGCACTTGCTCAATCGACGCTTCCCACTCGCGCTGTTCAGGCGTCACCGTCACAAGTTCTGCGGCGTAGGGCAAATCGCTGGGTGCCAATTTTAGATCGCGGCACATCGCATCGCGCATCCCAATCAGCGACTCGGGGAGGTTATTCTTGCGCTTTTGCAGAGCCTCCAATTCAGCCCGATCTTCACTCACCTGCCGGGTGAGTACACCCGCTTCGTAGCGCACCGCATCATATCGCTGCCGCGCCTGATCGCGTTGGCTGACTAGTTTGGTACGCTGTTTGTGAATCGTTTCACGGGTGCGATGAAATTGCTCCGGAGACGTAATCTGAGGTTGAATGCCCGCCGCGTGAAGCTGTGATTCAAAACGAGTACGGGACAACAGTTTGACGCTGGCGATGGTCTCTGCCTGAGCGATCATCCTTGGCAGTTGCCGCAGTCGATCTCCGCCGGCATTTTCAATCTCGACTGTCAGGCGGGCAATGTCGTTCCGCAGCCGATCCTGCAGACCCTCGAGCCGCTTAATATCGTCGCTCAGAAATTGGATCTGCTGTTTCCATTTATCGCAGAGCGGTTCGAGTAGGACGATGGTCTCGTGAGCAAAGAACAAGCTGGCCGAATCGAGTCGCCGCCTGGCCAGTTGCATTTCGTCCAACCGCTCGTGATAGCGTTGTCCCGATTCCGCGATGGGGCGCAGCAGTTCATCTTGCTGCCGCACTCGCACCAACAATCGATGGGCTTCGCTGAGTTCGGTGAAATGGGTGAGCAGCCGGTCGACGCGATCTTTCCAAGGCTTCTGTTCAAGCATGTGTTGACGAATGAAAAGATCCAATCGCTGCACATCTTTAACAGCCACGGTTTGGTTGAAGATATCCATCGCTTTGGGACGGAATCCGGTCTGCCTTTGCAACCAACTGAAGTACTGCTTGTAGCTGGTCGTGGTTTGATAGCCACGATCGCGCAGCACTTTGGCGACCCCCGCGCCGGTCCTCAGATTTCCCAAGTCCTGCACGATGCCACGTTCGCCATCAGCAAACGCATAGACCCTGTCGACAGAATTATCGCTGTTAAGAAACAGGACTTGGCAAAGCGTGAAGGTGGACTGCGTAGCGGCATTGGCGAAACTAGCCAGCAGCGCAGTGTAATGTCCGCTGCCGCTGCGAAGATACTGAATTTGCGGTCGCCCGGCTTCACCGATGGTGCGATCGTAGGCGCCGCG
>JBBQRC010000301.1:0-6578 GCA_038215215.1 Pirellulales bacterium | reverse complement strand
TGACATGATGGTGGAGAAAGCCGTCGAAATTGAACGCGTGCTTAACACTGTTCCTGGTGCAGAGGATGTGAAAGTCGAGCAGGTGTCGGGGCAACCGTTGCTGCAAATCCGCATTAATCAAGACCAAATCGCTCGCTACGGCGTACCAGCCAGTACGATCATGAATCTGGTTCGCGCTCTTGGCACGCACAACGTCGGTGAAGTCTACGAAGGCCAACTGCGGTTCCCGCTCATCATCCGGTTGCCCGAAAAAGCTCGTGCCGATCCCGAGGCAATCGGTCAAATATTAGTGGGCACGCCTTCAGGCGAGCGCATTCCTTTGTCGCGACTGACGACAATCGAAAAAGTCAGTGGTCCCAACACAATCAAACGCGACTGGTATCAACGGCGCATCACGATCGAAGCCAATGTTCGCGGCCGAGACCTGGGCAGCTTCGTTGCTGAAGCACAGCGAGTCGTTGCCGCAAAAGTGCAATTGCCTGCCGGACGCTACCGAGTCGAATGGGGCGGACAGTTCGAGAATCTGCAACGTGCCCAAACGAGGCTCATGATCGTAGTGCCGATTGCGTTGCTGATGATCCTGTCGCTGCTTTACATGACGCATCGCAATTGGATCGACTCGCTGCGTGTTTTTACCGGTGTTCCTTTCGCGTGGATCGGCGGGGTCCTTGCACTTTGGGTTCGTGACATGCCATTCTCGATTTCAGCGGCGATCGGGTTCATCGCGTTGTCGGGCGTGGCGGTACTGGATGACATGCTGCTTGTCTCAACGATTCGACAACTGCGTCGTCGAGGGCGATCACTCGATGAGGCGGTAGAAGAAGCCGCGATGACTCGCCTGCGACCGATTTTGATGACAACGCTGGTGGCAAGTCTCGGATTTGTTCCAATGGCGTTCAGCACTGGAATGGGAGCCGAAGTGCAACGGCCACTGGCGACGGTGGTCATCGGCGGCGTGTGCAGCGCAATGGTGATGAGTCTACTCGTGCTCCGAGTGCTCTATGTCGTGTTCAACATGCCCGCAGATAAGCTGCAGAGTGAAGCGGATCCAGATGATTAAATCAAGTAGAACGAACCGATGGAACCGGAATTTAGGCGTTCGCCTGAGACGGTGTCGGTCTAACTTTAGTTCGGCACTGCCGAAGGAGCTTTTTGTGATGAGTCAGATCTTCAAGAATGGTGGAGTTTTAACCACAGTGAAGAGTACGTTTGGCCTGCTCGTGTTGAGCTTGTTAGCGATCGGTGGTTGCAGCAAAACTGACAGCACAACCGCGACGACCAGCGACGCAGCCGCAACGCAGGTGGATCTCAGTCATGGTGGTTGGTGGTGCGTCGAGCATGGCGTGCCGGAGGAACAGTGTGCGTTGTGCGACAAATCGTTAGTTGCCAAGTTCAAAGAAGATGGCGATTGGTGCAAGGAGCACGATCGGCCTGAATCGCAATGCTTCATTTGTGGCCCGAAACGATTCGAAAAGTTCGCGGCTCTGTACGAAGCCAAAACCGGCCAAAAGCCACCTCAACCAACCGAATAGCTTCTGCTCGCGCTCGCTAAACTTAGGGACCGTCCGCAACTAAACTTCGCAATTCAACCATTTTCCAACGTTGGTGATATTTCGAAACGACGAAGAAGATCAGCGTCTAATTGGAATGCAAGCGAATAAACTGAGCCTCACGGCACCCGACGGTGCGTTCAAGTTGAGCGAGGCGGGAGGCGAGACTGGCTTCGATTTGGACGACTTGAAATTGGAACTCGAGCAATTCGCGGTAGTTCTCGGTCAGCTGTACGAAACTTGTCTTGCTGACCGTATACTCAGATGTGGCAATCTTAACTACCTGCTCGGCGCGCGGAATGATTCGCTCACTGTAGACGGTGCGCTGCTGATCGAGCGAATCGATCTCGGCTAATAAGCGGCGCAAGCGACCGGCAATCGACAGTTTTTCAGCATCTCGCAAGCGTGCTGAGCTGGCGACTTGAGCCGAGGATTCGGCGACTCCAGCGCGAATCTTTTCCCGCCACACGGGAAGGGACATACCAACGCCGAAGCTGATGTTGTCGACGCCATCGGCAACGGGGCTAAGGGCTTGCCTGGTTGTCATGAAGTCATAGCCGGCACCAAATTGAAAGTCTGAGTAGCGCGCGAGGTTGGCAAGGCGGCGTTTTTGGATATCGCGTTGAATCTGATAGCCGAGTCCACGAAGCTCAGGATTGCATTGCTCTGCGAGTGTGACGAGTTCATCGAGACGTGTGGGTAGATTATCTAAGGGAAGCTCTGCAACAGTGGTGATCGATTGCGATAGTGGTTGTTGCAATAACGCGGCGAGATCAGCTTGGGCAGCTGAGAACTGGCCTTCGAGTTCGTATTGCTGTCTGGCCAATCGCTCGCGTTCGATTTCAGCGTTAATAACGTCCTGTTGCGAGCCACCCGATTTGTAGCGAGCTTCCGCGACATGGATCAGATCGGCAACAAGCTTTTGGTTTTCGCGAACGATCTCTTGGCCGCGCTGAGCGAGCCAGATTTCATAGTAGGCCAGTCGGACCATTTCCGCGATTTCTCGTTCAATCGATTCAACTTCGGCTTGCGCGATCCAAACTTCACGGGCGGCTATTGCCTCTCTTGCTTTAAGTTTCTCGGGCCAGGGCACCGCTTGAGTTAGGCTGATACTGTTCTGCATGCGCCCGCTAGCGGTTTGCTGAGCGTTGGATGCAATCGGAAAGAAGTTATTATTGAGCATCGGATCGGCCAGCGCGCGGGCCTGCGGTATGCGGTTTTGCGCCGCGACCCATCTCGCACGGGCGGCGGTGACTTTCGGGTGTGATGGGACTGCGATTTGGACGCAGGACTCGACGCTGAGCTGCACGACGCTAGCCGCCGGTTCTTCGATTGCTTCTACGACGACACCCGTGGCTAGCGCCGTCGGCTCACCGGAACCTGAAGTCAGCGCCTTGCGGCGGACGGAAACCTCGGGCGGCGTGTTGCTATTTGCTGAATCTTCATCCGGCTTGTCAGGCTCCGACTCTTTTTTCCAACCAGCTAGCTGATAAGGCGATGTTTGGGCTGCGCTCGGTGCGGCTTGGGAAACAGTAGCGATTACGCTGGGATTAACCGATCGCGAACCAAGTATTTTAGGCTTGCCGGAAGCACATCCTGGACCGGCACACAGCAGAATCAGGATTGCCACGCGATGACGCTTTGCCGAGGCTCTGCATGATTTTTTAGGCATTTCTTGAGCCTCTCTGATCGATTAACGAGCCAGCGCTAGCGCCACTTCTGTCGATTATCGGCGTTAGAATTAGAAAAAGGCCCGCGAAACCGGCTGGATGTTTACAATCGCCACAACCGCACCCGGGTTTCGCGTGGGAGATGATTTGCCGAAATATTTTCGCTAGTCGTGAAGGAAATGCCCCGTCGTGGCATCCAATTAGTGCACGTTCAAGCTCCAGCGACTGCCAACGGGGCGAGCCACGGGAGTTTGCATGGCGGGTATTGCCGAGTCCATTAATGAAAACATCGTCAAACGAGCGTCCGCCGGAGAGCGGGCGGCTCAGCGGGAGCTGTATGAAAATTTTCGAGATCGTACTTTCCGGGTGGTTCGCCGAATTGTCGGAGAATCAGATGCGGATGACGTTACTCAAGAGTGTTTTTTGAAGGTGTTCGCAAAACTGCCCACCTTTCGCTTTGAATCGCAGTTTTCAACGTGGTTGCACCGCTTGGTCGTCAACGAGTCATTGCAACACCTTCGCAGCCGATCCAGACGCAAGAAATATGGCCAGCCGATCCTTGATGGAGAAATGGGACGCGTCGCAGGGGTGGCAACGATGGAGAACGCAGAGCTGCTCGAAATCGCGTTGTCGCGGATCGAACCTGAGTTGCGTGTGGTGTTTGAATTGAAGGAAGTTGACGAGTTACCGTATTCAGAGATTGCTGAAATAGTTGGAATTCCCGAGGGCACGGTTGGCTCTCGGTTGAACCGAGCGCGGACGGAATTGCGCGACCAGTTGACCCAGTTGGGTTGGGAGTCGTGAGATGAATTGCAAACAAGCATGCGAATGGATGTCTGCCTATTTCGATGGCGAGCTGAACGTGAGCAGCATGGCGCTAGCCACCGGCTCTGATCGCACTGAAGAACTGGCGGATAGTGCCGCGCCGCTCGCGGTAGCGATTCGTGAACACATCGCGAGTTGTGACGCTTGTGCTTGCGAACTGCGTTCATTCGAGCAGATTCGTCAACTGGCGACTTCTCAGCAAAAGTCTCTGCTCTGCCCGCCGTCGTGGGAGTCCATGGCACTGAAACTCGATCAGGTGCGCGGCATGGCGCTAGCCACCGATTCCGATTGCGACGCCGTTGGTATGGTAGAACCGGCGGCTAGCGCGGTGCCGCTCATAGCCAAACCCGCGGCTAGCACCGTTCCGCTCATTCGTCGCTTGGCGTTAGGCGGATTGCTTACGCTAGCGGCCAGTGCCTTACTGTTCTTCAGTTTGCGTACGCCGCCTCAGCTAGAAGGCACCTCTGCGAACCAAGCAAATTTTGCCACACTCAATCTGCAACCGCTCATAGAGTTGTTCAACACAGATTCCGATAAAGCAATGGCGACACTTGTAAGCCAGCATCCAACCACCGATGTAACACTGGCGACGGCGGAAGCCGAATTTGGGCGTCCGACTTTCGTCCAAAATTCGGCAAGCAGTAACTCGCTTCCAGGCAATGCGCATCTCGTATCGACCAAGCTGGTCCAGTTTCCCAATTGCAAATGCGCAAAGGGAATTTGCACTTGTGGACCTGGCGGTTGCAGTTGTGTGGCCTGTGTTTGCCAGCGGCCGGACGGTTCAACCTATCTAGTGCTTGAGCATTGCAAGTCTCAGTCGGTCACCTTTGGCGACCTGCCGGTGCAGATCGTTAAGCGTGGAGACCGCCATTTGCAGCAAGTCGAAGTCCAAGGCACGACGGCAATTTCTTGGGAACAAGATGGCGAACGACTCACCGCGATCGGACTTCGTGGGTTCCAAGAGATCGATACGCTTCTTGCGAATAATTAGAGCCATTTACACTGCCTCGAAATGCCGTTGGGCGCTGGTGCTCGACTTCCTGAACGGAGATTTTGCATTTCCGCTTAACGCTCGGTTGATGTTGAAGAGATCCAAAACCACAGCCCGATCGTAAGTGATGCCAGTAAGACTCCAAAGGCAAACGACGGCCAGAACGAAAGTCCCGTTCGATTGGAAATCGCGAAGGGGATAAAAAACGGAAGTCCTAGTGGAACAAGAATCAAGGTTTCTCGCGCCAAACGAGCAATCGTATGCATGTCGTGATCTTTGTTCCACGTCATGACGAAGGCGAGAATGCTCACGATCGGCAGCGTCAACAACAAAGCCCCAACTCGTGGCATCCGTCCAGCGATCTCGGCAACCGCAACGATCACGACTGCCGAGATCAGAGTCTTAAAAATTAACATTTGGTATTTTCGATTGCAGATTGCAGATTTGAAAAACAGTTAGCCTCGATGCGAATGGATTCAATCATCAATCGACAATTTAAAATCATCAATTCCCATGTGGCTCTTCCTTGAAGTCCCCGGAATACGGTGTGCCATCAATGACGCCAGCAATCGTCCCGGCGTATTCCTGAACGACGCCCAACTTCTCGTGATTACCAATGAAGCGTGATGCTTTGCCTGTTGGATCACTTTCTAACGGTGCTGCCTTGAGTGTGACTTGCATCACAGGTTCGGTGATACTCAAGTCGATCGATTCGGAGTCGATAGCAACCGGCGATTTCTCATCCGAGCCGAGAATGTAGACCGTGCCTTCTTGCTTGTCGTGATCGACGGTGAATTCGACGTGATATTTGCCGCCGCCCCAGTCGGCAACCGTTCCTTCATGCGGCCCCGAGCCGTGGCCGCGGTGAACATCGGTTGGAGATTCCCGATTTTCGATTTTCGATTGGGGATTTTCGATTGCTGGTTTTTGACTGCATCCGGCAAGAGCCAACATGCAAACAGGTATTGCCAGCAAGAACGTAAGCTTCATCATAGTAACTTCCTTAAGGAAATTGTTGATCGAGGATTGTCGATTCAAGATTGGCAACATGCCAATGCAAAATTCGATCGACAATCGGCGATCAACATTCTTCAATTGCCCAGTTCGTCCTCATTTGATTCTTGTTTCGCGAGTCGCGCGGCATCCTTTCCGCTAAACTTCCAGAAAATGCCTGGGTGAATCAGGAACTCGCAAAACGTCGATGTGATCAGTCCGCCGAGGATGACAGTGGCGACCGGGTAGAGGATTTCGCGCCCCGGTTCTTGTCCGCCAAGAACAAGTGGTATTAATCCGATACCCGCAGTTAGCGCCGTCATCAATACCGGAGCCAGTCGCTCCAGGCTTCCTCGCACAACCATCTCTTGCGTGAATCCCTCGCCTTCGTCCTTCATCAAGTGGAAGTAATGTGTGACCAGCAGGATGCCGTTGCGGACCGCAATGCCGCCCAATGAAATGAATCCGACAAGGCTGGCAACGGTGAGGCTCTGTTGCGTGATGACCAGCGCCATTACGCCACCGATAAATGCGGTAGGCAATGCGTTC
>JBBQRC010000300.1:0-6579 GCA_038215215.1 Pirellulales bacterium | reverse complement strand
GTATTGCTTGGTCGTGGCGGGATCCGTACAGCAATTGAAGAATCGAAGACAAAATACCGTGTGGCGGCTTGGCTTCAGGATGTGTTAGCGACACCCTCAGCGTTTAAAGTTAATGGGGGCGAATTGCTCGCGATCGAGCATGCCAACCGTCTAACTACTGACTACATCTCGATGCGTCAGAAGCAGTTCCGCGTGGTCATCCGCCAGACTGCCTTTGCCATCGGTTTACAAGTGGTAGCTTCGTGCGCGCTTTTATCGCTGGGAGGCTGGTTGGTTATTAGTCAACAATTGACCTTGGGGCAGTTGGTGGCCAGCGAATTGGTTGTTACCTTGGTCGTCGGAGCTTTCGCCAAGGCTGGTAAATCGATCGAAACGTTTTACGATTTATTGGCTGCGATCGATAAGGTTGGTCATCTGCTTGACATCCCCGTCGATCCACGCTTTGAAACCGGTGATTTGCCGAGTGGGCCGGCGGAGGTGCGTTGGTCCAATGTCAGTCTGCATTTTGGCAGCCAAAACTGTGAACTTCCGACCACTCATATAGCCGCACATACGCGGATCGCGATCTTTGGTGAAAACCAGGCTCGTAAATCGCTGTTGATCAAGACGCTCGCTGGTCTGATCAAGCCGCGCAGTGGTATCGTGGAGATCGCGGGCTTCGATGCCCAGCATGCGACCATCACCTACGCGGGGCGTTTGGTCGGATATGCCGGTTTGCCAGGCATTTTTGATGGCTCGGTGCAGGAAAACGTCGATCTGGGGCGGAGCCATGTTGGCCGCACTCGCGTTCGAGAAGTGCTGGTCGAAGTTGGCTTGTGGGATACGGTGCTGGAACTTCCGCAGGGATTGCAATCGCGATTAATGACTGACGGTATCCCCTTCTCGAACGCCGAAATAGCCCAGTTACTGATCGCCCGCGCTATGGCGGGTAAACCAAAACTCTTGTTGATCGAGGGTTTATTGGATGTCATGCCGCCGCAGATGTTGATAAACGTGTGGCGGAGTGTGGCGGCCCCGGAGGTTCCCTGGACTTTGATTGTCGCCACCAATCAACAGCACATTGCCGACCTTTGCGATAGTCAGATAGTATTCGATGACCACTAATATCTCCGCCCACGCATTAGACTTAGAACCCTCAGCCAGCGGCTTTCCGGCACTCAAGCTGGTACGCACTGGGCGGCTCATCCGCCAATTTGGTCGCATCACCTTCGTGGTGCTCGTGCTCTCCATTGTTGGACTAGTTCTGCTCCCATGGCGGCAGACCGCTCGTGGCGTCGGCACCGTGGTCGCCCTTAACCCGCAAGAACGACCGCAACCCGTCTTAAGTCCCACCAAGGGGATTGTTAGCTATGTCCGCTCTGACTTGAGAGAAGGTAGCTATGTCGAGAAAGATGAATTGTTGCTCCGCTTAAATCCATTGGCGGCTGAAGGGGTGTCGCAGATCGACACGCAGATGATTGCTATCGAATCCAAACGAACTGCGCAAGAGGCAAGTCTGAGGGTCTCAGAACAGGCAGCGGTGCTGCAAGTTGGCAGCGGTGTAAGCCTTACAGAGTCGCTCGATCAAGATTACAAAGCCTCACTGCAGAAGTGGGAGCAGTCGAAGAACGAAGTGCTGTCGCTGCAGGCAGAACTTCAAGACAAGCGTAACCAGTTGAGAATTGCCGAAGAAGTTGCCGCCAAGGGAATCGTTTCTAAGGAGGAGCTATTTTCGAAACGGCAGGCCGCAGAATCTCAATCCGCTAAGCTGCTGAAAGCTGAAAATTCAGTTGCCGAGGCGTATGCAATTTTGGTGTCGAAAGAGAATGAGATTGAATCCAAGAAGCAAGACATCGACATTAAGAATCGTACCGCCAATCAAAAAGTGCTCGAGGATATTCAGAAACTGCGGACGATTGAAAAAGAGCTCATCGACCTGCAAACGAAGCGAGGTGAATTAGATCGGTTAGAAGTTCGTTCGCCGCGATCGGGCTACATTCAGCAGTGGTTTGGTATCGAAGGGAGCGATTCCATTAAGGAAGGGGATCAACTGTTTGTGATCGTACCCGACACTGACATTTTGGCTGTGGAATTAAAAGTAAACGGCAATGACATGCCGCTGGTGCGAGTCAATGATCGCGTCCGCTTGCAATTCGAGGGCTGGCCGGCGGTGCAATTTGTGGGTTGGCCATCGGTTGCTGTTGGCACCTTTGGTGGCAAAGTCAACCGCGTCTTCCCAACTGATGATGGCAAAGGATATTTTCGCGTAATCATTACTCCCGACCAGCACTTTGACGGGGAGAAAGACTGGCCCAACAACCGATATCTACGTCAAGGTGTACGGGCAAATGGTTGGGTTCTCTTGCGACAAGTGCCGTTGGGATATGAAGTATGGCGTCAGCTAAACGGCTTTCCTCCAGTGATTTCGAACGACGAACCGTCCGAAACCAAAGAAAAGACCAGCAAAGTCAAGTTGCCCAAGGTCTAACTTGGTCGACAGTGGACAGCGTCATGGAGCGACTTTCTCGACACTCACTACTCCGCCAAGTATTGATTGTCTTCTGGCTGTCATGCTTTTTAATGCCCCTGGCCGCTAAAGCACAACCGATTCTAGAGACGGATGACGTTGCTTCGGCAGCCCCACCCGACACTGGCACGGGAGCGAATCCCGGCAATTTCGAGAACAAATTGGCATTGGCGGACGTGATCGCCAGCCTCTATAGATCGTTTCCGTTAGTTGAGCAGGCGCGGCTAGAGCGGGCGCGAACGCAAGGACTTATCACCGAAGGCTTCGGGGCCTACGATACCAAACTTTACGGGTCTTCGCTGGCTGGACCTCAGGGCAATTATCGCAATTACCGGCAGGCCATCGGAGTTGCACGACAAACCTGGTGGGGCGGCTATCTGTCGGCCGGCTATCGACTAGGTCGAGGTGACATTCAACCTTGGTATAAGGAACGCGAAACCGAAAAAGGTGGCGAGTTCAAGCTGTCGATGATGTTGCCACTCCTGCAAGGTCGAGCCATCGACGCGCAGCGCGTCGCAATTTTCCAAGCGACGCTGGCCAACCAAGCCGCTGAGCCCGCGATCCAACAATCATTGCTGAGCAACTCGCGAGAGGCCGCCTCCGTTTATTGGGAGTGGCTGGCCGCCGGAGCCGTGTTGGTGGCCCAGAACGAATTGTTGAACCTGGCTGTGTTGCGCGGTACGCAGTTTGAAATCGGCGTCCAAGCAGGCAAATTTGCAGAGATCGATCTGATCTTCAACCAGCAGCTAATCGCTGAACGCCGCGTCAAGGTTTTTGAAACCGAGCAGAAGTTTCGTTCAGCCGGTTATAAACTTTCTTTATTCCTGCGGGATGAAGCAGGCCAGCCGCTGGTTCCCGATGACCTCTGGCTGCCACAAGTATTCCCAACCATCGAGCCGCTGCCGCCGGGCGATTTCCAAGCCGACTTGGCAGCCGCGTTGAACCGCCGTCCTGAACCTCGCATTCTCCAGTTTGAATTGCGGCAGATCCAACTGGAACAGCAGTTGGCGCGCAACAATCTATTGCCCGCCCTGGATGTTGTCGCCGAGGCTTCCCAAGACGTTGGCGATCCAGCCTCCAAGTTGAATGACAAGGGGCAATACGAAATGCTGGTGGGGGTTCAGGGTGAAGTACCGTTGCAACGCCGCAAAGCCCGCGGGAAGATTCAATCCAGCGCTGCCAAGCTGGCGCAAATCAACGAAAAACTGCGGCTGCAACAGAATAAGATCGGGACCGAACTGCAGATCGCCTACAATGCGTTAATGCTTTTTTCCCAAGCGGTTGACCAGTCGGAGGTCGCCCTGCGATCTTCGCTGGATACGCTTGAGCGCTACCGCTTTGCCTTCGATCGCGGCAAGATTGATCTAATTTACTTGACGCTGCTCGAATCTAAAGCGAACGAAACGGAAATCAAACTGGTCGACGCTCAGCGAAATTGGTTTATCGCCTTGGCTGACATGCAGGCGGCGCTTGGATTGGATCCGCTTGACCAGGCCATCATGGTGTCGGAGCTGCCGCCGTCTCAGCGACCGGGACCAGGCAAACTCCCTCAAGTCGAGAAGGATCCCCCGGAGGTGTTGGATAAAGACTGGAAGAAGCACGCACACGACAATCCGTAGCTGCTAAAACAAAATCTAGTCAGGCAGCTACTGCCAGTCCTCAACTAGCCGCGTTAATGTCCGCAGTAGACAACCCGTCGCACCGGCGTCCATGTACCCTTTGGGCTTGTCAGAAAAAGCAGGGCCAGCAATATCCAGGTGTGTCCAAGGGGTCTGGCCAACAAATTCCTCTAAGAATTTTGCGGCCGTGATGGCACCACCCCAGCGGCCCTCACCCACGTTCTTAATATCCGCAATCTGACTTTGAATCTGCTCGGAGAAAAACGTGTGCATCGGCAGTGGCCAAACGAGTTCACCGGCGGCCACGGCCGCAGCTTCGATGCGCTCACGCAGTGGGTCGTCGTTGGACATCAGCCCCGCGATATCAACTCCCAAGGCCACGACGCACGCACCAGTTAACGTTGCCAGATCGATAATGGCCCGCGGTTTTTCTTGCAGAGCAACGTGGAGTACATCGGCCAGCACCAATCGTCCCTCGGCATCGGTGTTCAAGATTTCGATCGTCTTGCCACTGCGGGCGGTGAGCACGTCCCCCAGTTTGAACGCTGAGCCGCTGATCATATTTTCAACTAGTCCGACGAGACCAACGACTGGCATTTCCAGTTTTAGTCTGGCCACCGTTTGCAGCGTACCCAAGACCGTGGCTGCCCCAGCCATATCGCACTTCATGGTCGTCATCCCATCAGTCGGCTTAATCGACAGGCCTCCGCTGTCAAAGGTGACTCCCTTGCCGACCAAGGCCAACGGATTGTTCGCGGCATTTTGGTTGTCACTGGCACCACGATAACGCATGATCAGCAGCCGCGGCGGGCGGACTGACGCTGCGTTGACGGCTAGCAGGGCGTTGCAGTTTTCTTTCCGCAAACGCATCTCATCCCAGATTTCTAACTCCAATCCATAGGTCTTGGCGACTTCCGCGGCCCGCTGCGTAAACGATTCGGGATAGAGGTAATTGGGTGGCAAATTCACTAGTTCGCGCGTGAGCAACATGCCTTCGCCCACGATTACGCCGCGTTCGACGGCGGCCGCTGCGACTCGGCAGCAAACCAATTCTTCAATTGGTTTGAGGTTTTTCTCGGCACGAAACAAGTCCTGGCCAACGCACCCGTTCAGCGCACCCGCGACGCCGCTGGCAGCCAGCTCTGGGGCCATGTCATTCCAATCAAAGGCCACTCGATTTCGGGGGCGATCCGCCAGTCGCTTCAAGGCCGTTCCACCGATGCGAAACGCGGTCCCAGTATCAAATTTGTCGGTGGGGCCTGCTCCCACAACCAGCACACTTGGGGCCGCGAGTCCGGGTAGATCGTGGAACAGACTAGTGCGTCCGAGTTTGCCAGTCATTTCGCCGCGATCAAGCAATCGCTGCAACGCACCACCGGTGGCAGAGTTCGCACTGGCCGCCGAACCAGTCAGCTGGGGCCCTTCAAAGGTAAACACAATCAGCACGGTGCAATCGATCTGATCCGCAGCTTGTGGACTGGCAGAGACTTTCATGGAGGGGTCGCTTATAATGCGGACGATGTGTTTGCGAGAGGTGCAAGTTGGTTGCCTCTCAAGAATAGCAACTCTGCGCGTCTTCGCTACTCGGGACAAATTCTATGGCGCTTATCGAATTGCAGGACGTGAGTAAAGTGTATGTGATGGGCGAGGTCGAAGTGCATGCGCTACGGCATGTAACGCTCAACCTTCAACGTGGTGAGTACGCAGCGCTCATTGGTCCTAGCGGCTCCGGAAAATCAACTTTGATGAACACACTGGGTTGTTTGGATAGACCCACCAGCGGAAGTTTTCGACTGAATGACCAAGAAGTCACGAATATGACGCGTGATCAACGCGCCAAGATTCGGAACAAAGAAATCGGCTTTGTGTTTCAGAACTTTAATCTATTGGCCCGAACATCGGCAATGGAAAACGTCGAATTGCCACTGCTGTACGGTAACACGATGAGCCCCCGCCAACGCCGCGACAGGGCTGGTGAGATGTTACAGCTGGTGGGACTGGCCGATCGTCACGACCATCATCCGGGTCAGTTGTCAGGTGGCCAGCAGCAGAGGGTGGCTATCGCACGTGCACTAGCTGCTGCACCGAGCATGCTCATGGGGGACGAACCGACCGGCAATTTAGATACGCGTACAAGCCGTGAAATTATCGATTTATTCCGTCGACTCAACGAGGAACGTCATTTAACCGTGATCCTGGTGACTCATGATTTGGCGGTCGCTCGCAATGCACACCGCAACATCGTACTGCGTGACGGCGCGGTGATGATCGATACAACCGACACGACGCAAGCAGCGGACGCGGTGCACCAAATGCAAACATGGTAGTCCGTTCCGCCTCTCCAGCGGTTTGTGGCCGGCGGCGACAAACCGCGGGGGAGGTGGGGGGTTTTTTAAACCGCGTCCTCTTGTGAAAACACGGGGATCTTCGCGCCACGGTGTGGGGGTGCGGTGA
>JBBQRC010000299.1:0-6586 GCA_038215215.1 Pirellulales bacterium | reverse complement strand
CCGCAAATGGCTTCGCCTTCTCCGCATTCCGCGCACATAGGGCTTTCAGAACCGGCTTGTGATCGCTTTTGAAGAAGTGGGCAGCTTGAACATACGCATTCGAGTGCGTCTTGCCCATAAAGCCGTAACCAATCATACCGATGCGTAGTTCTTTCACAGCGTCGCCTTTCATGGAGTAATGTCAGTTGAATTGGTGATGGGGGAGCGCGGAGTGTGCCGCTATTCTCAGTTCCAACCGTGAGCCGCGCGGACTTTGATCATCACATCCAGAATCGTGTTCCAAGTCTTGGGGTCTTCCAGCGTAGCGTTAGGGAACATACAGCCATCCCAACAAATGTGCTTAATACCGCGTTTCTCCGCATCTTTGAGCCAATAGCCAGAACATTTGACGATGTCTAATTTGCCGTTCGGATCGTCCGCTCGGCAATGTTTTCCGGTTTTGTCGTGATCGCCAGCGCCATGTACTTCGCCATCGTTTTGGGCGACATGGAAGTCCATTGTCCACGGCCGCAGCTTGTCGGTCATCTGCTCATAAGCGGCGTAAAACTCTTCGGTCGTATAGCCTTCCTTCAGCAGCGCACAATCGGGGGCGTTGTAACCCATCAGATAGAGATAAGTATGGGCTAAATCAGCCTGAAAGCCCACCGTCTCCGGCATGCCTACTTCTTCTAATAAGTTCAGCATGTCCTTCCAGCTATGCATCCCAGCCCAGCAAATTTCTCCTTCGGCTGCCAAGCGTTCACCGCTATCTTGGGCAATCTTCGCCGCTTCGCGAAACGTGGCTGCAATCACAGAGGTATTAGCCTTCGCATCCGCCCGCCACTTTTCGACCCCAAATTCAGCGGAGTCGATGCGAATCACACCGTATTTCCGCACGCCATGTGCATTGAAAACCTTCGCGATGCGGCAGGCCATCGTTACTGCCGAGAGGAATTTTTCTCGGGCGACAGCATCTCCCATGGCGGAATCGCCAACGGTACCAGGCCAAACTGGGGCGACGAGCGAACCGACGCTGAAGCCCTTACTGGCGATCAGGCTGGCGATTTGGTTCAGTTCTTCGTCGCTCGCTTCTGGATTCGTGTGGGGCAGGAACAGAAAGTAGTCGATCCCCTCGAACTTCTGCCCACCTACATTGGCGGCCGCGGTAAGGTCCAGCATTTTTTCCAAACTGATTGGCGGCTCTTGCCCCTCGCCAGTACCTTTACCTACCAGACCAGGCCACATGGCGTTGTGAAGTTTCGGGGATGCATGGCTCATGCTGATTCACTCCAATCATAGGTATTTGGTTAGTCATAGGCCAATTAATGCATGGCCCAAGATCGAAAGAACAAACGGCTTTACCGACCTTCGAGCCACGCGCCATTCTTTGGCAAATTCGTATGGCAATCGGGGCCGAAATAGCGCAAACCAACCAGCGGTTCGCTACCGGTATTTTCGATCTCAACACCGGCGGTAGCTGCTTCATAGGATATGAAAACTTCGTCTTCGGTGTTTTGACCGAAGTTAATCATGGCCGGAGTTTGCAAAGCCAGCTTGCCGATACGGCCCTTGCCCTGCACCGTGATCCAGCCGCTCGCACCGGGATCTTTGAGCGTGCACTTGACGCCTGGGTCAACGGTCAATTCCTTAGCACTGAACAACTGCTTGCCATCGATCGTCCCGTAGACAATCCACTTGTCAGTAAAGCCAGCACCGCTACGTTGTGGGTCCACAATCGGCTCAATGTAGTTAGCATCTTTGAAGTGCGTGTCCACATTCTTGTCCCAGTCGAGCTGACCGATGATGAAGTCCAGATCGTGGTGCTTTTCGACCGGCATATCTTTGACAAGCAGCGACCAAGGCACGTAGCGGCCTTCAACGATCGATTGGAACATGCCAAACACATCGCTACCCCACTGCGGCTCGTAGGTGCATAAAGAGCCCGGAGCGTGCAGAACGCCCGGTGGAATCAGCCAGCCGGTACCGCGTTTCAGTCGGTAGGCCTTCGACAGGTCGAGGATGCCATTGTCCCCTTTGTTCCAGTTCTCCAAGCAGCGCCGAAGTTGTTCCTTGGTGGTGCCGGGCTCAAGTCCCATGAAGGTATAACAAAAGTTGTTGTCGACGTTGTTGTATTGTGGCGGGAAGTAATAACTCTCCGGCTTCCCTTCTTGGCCGACCAGGGCGGCGTCTTCAGCCGACTGATGCATGTGATGCGGAATCGGTCCCATGTTATCAAAGAACTTCGAGTACACCGGCCAGCGATTGTACTTCGAGAAAGTAGGCGCCCCCACCAAGCGATTTCCCGCTTCGGAAACGGCGTCACGCAAAAGAAACTTTTGCCCTTCAAACAAACAGAAACTGAGACCTTCATGCCAAACGCGGCCATCATTGGCAGCCTCAGTCGCACTGGAGAACCAACGTTCGTCGATCCCACCACGATCGGCGCCAAACGCATACAAATCAGCCGGATTGAGTTTAATGCGGCGCCCAGGATGGAGAAAGCTGCGAGGCACCCACGTGGGTGTGAGACGAAGCAGACCACCACCGGCGTCCAATGCCGAATCGAGGATCTTGGCAACACTATCTTTACTGACCATGCCTTCGTCTAATTTCACGTTGCTCATGATTGGTTTTGCAGGTTCGCTTTTGGGTAGGTTGTTGTTTTGAACGCAGGTCGCACCTGCAGGCAGTCGGCGACGGGCCCCTTGGTCGCGTCGTTCATTCGGGCGTTAACAAAGCGCTAAGGGCCTGTCGCAGGCCAATGACAAACTTGTTTGCCACTGAAAATAGAATGCCTGTTTTATTCCGAGTCCTCTCAGGTTACAAGTAAGGAATTCGAATTCTGATAGTTTCTGAGCCGAACTCCCTGCGTGCTCGCATCCCTCTGACACTCCACACAATCCATCGCCACAACCAGCGCAACCACTATGAAACTTGAACTTAGCCCAACGGATCGTATTGACCAACCGCCCGATATATCACAGCCCCTAAAGGATTCTGCCACCCGTGCGAAAACCGCGGGGGGTACGTTTTCAGTCCAGCATTACCAGTTAACCGCCGGCCAACGTGCGGGAGTTGAATTGTTGGTCGTCGACAGCGGCAGCGTGCGAGCGGCGATCTGTCCGACACGCGGCCTGAGTCTGTGGCGCGCCCACATCGACGGTCTGGACTGTAGTTGGAAATCACCGATCGAAGGGCCCATTCATCCCCACTACGTACCACTGGGAGAACCGAGCGGCCTAGGCTGGCTGGATGGCTTCGACGAGTTACTGGTGCGGTGCGGTTTGCAGAGCTTCGGCGCTCCAGATTTTTCCCCGACCGGACAGTTGATCCATCCCTTGCACGGGCGAATTGGCAATCTGCCTGCGTCCACTTGGTCGGTCCATGTGGACACCGAACACTCCTTGCTCGAAGTGCGCGGTGAGGTCCAAGAAACGCGATTTCTGCAGTTCAATTTGCGACTTGGGGTCAGGTACCGGCTGCAGATGGGTCAACCGACCATCGATATCGTGGACAACGTTCGCAATGCGTCCGCCATCCCCACCACCATGCAACTACTTTATCACGTCAATCTTGGTGCACCTCTGCTGGAGGGTGGCGGTACGATGCATACCGCCGCCAAACGCATTGTGGCGCGCGATCAGCATGCCGCCGATGACCTCGCAACTTGGTCCAGCTATCGCGAGCCCACCGCGGGTTATGTGGAGCAAGTTTACTTCTCAGCGCCTCTCGCTGGCAGCGACAACTGGGCCACAACTCTACTGGCGTCTAAAGATCGTCAGCGCGGTTTTGCGGTGCACCACAACCCGGTAACGCTACCTTATTTTTCACAGTGGAAAAATACTGTCGCGTCAGCCGATGGTTATGTCACCGGTTTGGAACCTGGGACCGGTTTCCCCAATCCGCGGTCGTTCGAAGCGGAGCAGCAGCGAGTGGTACCCCTGGCTGGCGGCGAGTCGATTGAATTTAACTTGCGTCTGGAGGGGATCAATCAGCCGACCCGAATAGCACAATTGATCAATGAACTCGACCGACTCCGCGACGGCGAGCCCCAATTGGTCCCGTTTGATTCCAAGTGGTGTCTTCCCAGGCCGTAGCATTTCGACTTCTGTCAATTGGGCTCGCATGATGATCCGATTGTTGATCTGTGCGTTTGTCATTCGAGCGCTGGTGGCCGCGTTCGGATACAACGAATTGGCTGCGGACCCCGATTCCTATGCGCGCTTAGCCGTCAACTGGTCAGATTCGGGTACCTTCGGTTTCGAAGCCACTGACGGTGCGGTTACTCCCACCGCGTTTCGCCCACCGCTGTACCCCTGGTTACTCAGTTGGTTCGTTGTGGACGGCAGGCTGCCACACATGGCGGTGGCGGGGCTGCACTTGATGCTCGGTTTGGCCACCGTCGGTTTGACGTACGCTATTGGGCGACGTTTGAACTTACACTATGCTTGGCTGGCTGGATTGGCGGTCACTTGCGACCCACTGTTGGTGCGCGGTGCCCAGTTGGTGATGACCGAGACGCTAGCTACTCTCATGGCGGTTTTGGTGTGGTGGCTGGCGCTTGTCGTCTGGCCCGTGGATGCGTCTCGACATGGGAACGATAGCCGGCGTTGCTTGCGGCAGTGGCTAGCGCTGCTCGGATGCAGTCTTATGTTAGGACTATCGATACTCGCCCGCTCCACAGCCGCCGCCTGGGGACTACTGTGTCTCGCTTCCCTACTTTGCGTTGGCGGCGCGACGCGGCTGCAACGAGGCCGCGACATGGCCCTGGCGGCATTGGGCATTTTGGTCTGCCTGGCCCCGTGGACGCTGCGCAATCAATTGCAGTTAGGCAAACCCATTTGGGCGACAACTCATGGTGGTTACACCCTTCTGTTGGCCAACAATCCGTCGTTGTACGATCATTTTGCCCAACGCGGGCCGTCGCGTGGTTGGGACCCACAAAGTTTCCATAACGCCTGGGGTGCTCGATTTGCCGACGGCAACGCAGCACAAATGAGTACGCGTAGTTATTGGCTGCGGTCCCAGGCTGGACAGCCAGCCATCTTGGGAGAGTCGCAGCCACAGTTCAATGAAGTCAATGACGACCGTCTCGCCTACCGAGCCGCGTTGGCCACCATCGCGCGCCAGCCGGAAATGTTTGCACTCAGTTGCTTGTACCGCACTGGCTGGCTGTGGGCGCTGGCGCCCTACGATCGCGAGCCGGGCTGGAGTGAATTCCTGATTGGCGCATGGTATGCGTGGCTGTATGTGTTAGCCGCTTTGGGATTGTGGTCGGTAGCGAGGACAGGCACCTACCGCGGCTGGTTAATCGGACTATGCTTGGTGGGCTCCCTGACCGCCGTTCATGCGGTTTTCTGGAGCAACATGCGGATGCGCACGCCAGCGATGCCCTGCGTAATTTTGTTGGGGGCAAGCGGCCTTCAATTTCTGCCGCGGCGCATCAACACCAGTCCCAGAACAATGAGCAAGCCACCAGCGACTTGAGCGATTAGAGGTTGTTCGCGGAGAAAAATCCAGCCTCCCAAAACGGCCACTAGCGTGACAATGTTTTGATATACCGCCGCATGGGAACCGCCCAAAATGCGGACGCCAACGTGCCACGACGCGTACGCCAGCCCAGTGGAAAAGACTCCCGAATAGATGATCTCCAAGCCCGTCCACCACTGAGTGGCTTGTGGCCAGGCGGCCGACAACTGGGGGGCGACGATCACAAGATGGATCGGCGTCGTAATCAGAGCGCTGATGAAGGCCAATTGTAGCGGTGTCAGCGCTTGCAACAGCGAGCGACTTAACACTGTACCGGAAGCCCATGACATCGCGGCCAGGAGCATCAGCAGGTTACCCACAAAATACTCGGACGCGAGACTCACCTTTCCACCACTGAAAGTCGTCACCAACACGGTGCCCAAAAACGTAATGAACAATCCCAGCCAGGTGACCCCTGGAAGTCGCTCGTGGACGAAGAAAAACGAAAGCATGGCCGTCCACATGGGCATTGATGACAAGATGAGCGCTGTGTTGCCAGCCGTCGTCAGCGAGATGCCTTTGACAAACACCAACAAGTAAATGAACCCGGTCAGCATCGCAAACGCAAACACACGCAGCTTAGAGAACTTCACCCGCGGAGCGGGCCAGTAAACTGATTCAATCCAAGCCAAGATACCCAGTGTCGTCGTCGCAAAGACCAATCGCAGCGCGTTGAATACCCAGGGGTTGATGGCCGCAGGATTCGCTTTGATATCAATTGCGTGTTTGAACACAAGAATGTTGAACCCCCACATGCAGGCTGTCGCTAACAAGCAGCCGTCAGCCAGCCAGCGATTCGCGCGGGGATTCGGGTTTTCGATTGCGGTCAGAATTGCGCTCCAAAACGTAGTCTGGTCGCGGAGCTAAAGCGAGAGGCCGTGAGCTGCCGCGAGAGGCCTATTATGCGGCCAGACTCCGTTTTGACTATTGGTCCGACTTCGGGAGCCTTACGGCATCGATTTTAAAGGACCAAGCTTGCCTACCTGGACAATTGGCACATTTCGACTTGGACCATGGAGATAGTTTTACCTCGAAAATAGGGATAATTGTCCTACGCTGAGTGCTCTCCACACGTAAA
>JBBQRC010000298.1:0-6594 GCA_038215215.1 Pirellulales bacterium | reverse complement strand
GCGTCCCTGAGGCGTCGGTGGTACGCTAAGTTGAAGCATTCCTTTGTCAATGGTCAAAAAATGATTCGACGGGATCACATAGACATGATTCGACTCAGCGACCATCCCCTGCTTCGCCTCAACTACTGGCAGCAGGCTGATCTTGGACAGCAGTGCGACCATTTGGCTTTCGTACTTTGGGTCCAGGTGAGGAACCACAACGAACGCCATTTCGCAGTTGACCGGGACCGCGCTTAGAAGTTGCTTGAATGCGTCCAAACCGCCCGCTGAAGCGACGACCCCAACAATCGGAAAACATACTGACTTAATCGGGCTTATTGGTTTTGATTTTAACTTTGCCGCCATCCCAAATCCGATCCGGTGGCTTCACGCATGAATGCTCAAATACAAGCTAGAATGTCGACCGTACGGTTGGCGTTATTAGTGACATGCAGTCTCGCGGTTGGCTGGGTGAAGTGCTCAACTTTCCCGCTACAGTCGATTGTATCACTTAACCAGTAACCCTAATACGCCCTCGCTAAGGCACTGGTTGAATCCGCCATCTCGATAACAGGCCTCGCCCGATACGGAGATCATTCGACGATGGCTACAATTCAGTTAATGAAACCCCGGGGCTATTCAGGCCGCAGGCACGTCAGAGTCGATCGTCGCGACGTTTTGCAAGCCATTCGCTACCGCGACGGTGGTCAACGGCGCGAAGTTGGGTCGGTTCAGATACACAAAACGATTAATCCATTTTCGATCGGAGCATGAAGATGTTAGGCACAATTCTCCTGGTGATTTTGATCCTGATGCTGTTGGGAGCAGTGCCCGCTTGGCCGCATAGTCGCGGTTGGGGCTATGGCCCGAGCGGTCTACTGGGAGTCGTCGTCGTCATCCTGCTAATTCTGCTGCTCATGGGGCGTTTACCGTTCTAGTAGCTCGCAACAACCAGTTCCAGCAAGTAACGTAACACGTTCAACTACGCGTACGCCGACCGCGATTCTCGCGTTCGTCGCCGAGTGTCGTTCGTCGATCTTTGCGGCTGAATAGGGTCGTCCGACCTCGACAAATTCGTCATTAAGCAATGGCAGCGCCATGCAATCATCCCTTCACAGAACTGGAAATTCAATGAAGACTAAAGCAGGTGTTTGGATTGATCGAGAGCATGCGATCGTAGTAACGATTACCAATTCGGGCGAAGAGCTAAAGTCATTTCATGCGGGAATTTCTGAACCGTTTCCACAAACTACGGAAACAAAGGGGCAGCACGAGTACACTCGCAATGATTTCATAGCGGAGGACAAGCTCGAACGTAAAGAGACAAACAATCGGAGGCAGATGCACGATGCTGTCCTGCGATTTATTGGAGATGTAGACGCGCTCTACGTACTTGGACCGGGCGAGGCAAAGAACGAGTTCAAAAACTATGTTTCTGCGAAGTCACATGACCGCGTGGCCATCACACTTGAAACATCAGACAAAATGACGGATCCGCAACTAACTGTGAAGATTCGTGAACATTACAACGCATAGATTGCCCAACCACTGTTGCGAATCGTCCGGCGAAAGAGATCGAGTGCGCAACCATCTCTGCGTGGCGGAATCCTCTACATTTTTGCGTTTTGTGGCATTTATCTCGCCGTAATGGGACTGTGGTCAAGGACTTCACCATGGGCAATTGGTGAAATCCGCGATTCCACCTATCTGTTTCAAACAAAAAAGACGGTGTTCAAGGGGTGCAGTTGTTTTGGGACGCGAGCACAACATGATGGATATGTATATTTATGAACGAGCAAACTCGCGCGGTTCATCCGATTTACAACTTGCTACCCACAGAAATCGAAGGTTTCGATTCGCTCGCAGAGTTGGCGCTGGATTTGCGATGGTCGTGGAATCATGCGACTGACGAAGTGTGGCGCCAGCTTGATCCTGAGCTGTGGGAAATCACGCACAACCCGTGGGTCGTCCTACAGACCGTGTCGCGAGATCGGATCGAGACAGTTTTGGCAGACGGCGAGTTTCGAAAGCAAGTCAATGAACTGGTTCGCACCAGCCGGGAAGCGGTGCAGTCGCCAGCCTGGTTTCAGCAAACTCATCCCCATTCTTCGCTGAGCTGTGTTGCCTATTTCAGCATGGAATTCATGTTAAGCGAGGCGTTGCCGATCTACTCAGGCGGGCTCGGAAATGTCGCCGGTGATCAGCTCAAAGCCAACAGCGATTTGGGAATCCCAGTGATCGGCGTCGGCCTGTTGTATCAACAAGGATACTTTCGGCAAGTCATCGACAAAGATGGATCGCAGCAAGCACTCTACCCGTATAACGATCCGGGGCAGTTACCGATCACACCACTACGCGACGAGAGCGGCGAGTGGTTGCGATTGAAGATTGATCTGCCCGGTTACTCGGTGTGGCTACGAGCTTGGCAGGTTCAGGTCGGTCGCACGAAGCTGTATCTGCTGGACAGCAATGACGCGGCGAACATTCCAGCACATCGAGGCATTACCAGTGAGTTGTATGGCGGTGGACCAGAGCTGCGGCTTAAACAAGAACTATTGCTCGGCATTGGTGGCTGGCGGTTGCTTGTGGCTTTGGGCATCCAACCGGAAGTCTGCCATTTGAATGAAGGGCATGCCGCGTTTGCCATTGTGGAGCGTGCGCGCGAGTTTATGCGCAAGGCCGGACAACCGTTCGAGGTCGCTTTGGCCGTCACGCGAGCGGGAAACCTGTTCACTACGCATACGGCTGTGACGGCTGGCTTTGATCGCTTCCCTCCGGCACTGATAGAGCAATACCTCCGCCGGTACGTGGAGGAAGAATTGGGTATTCCACTCTCCGATTTCCTAGCACTGGGCCGCCGGAGTCGCAACGACTCGTCTGAAAGTTTCAACATGGCCTACTTGGCCGTTCGCGGTAGCGGAGCGGTCAACGGTGTGAGCTGTTTACACGGAAAAGTCAGTCGGCAGTTGTTCGCGCCGCTTTTCTCCCATTGGCCAAAAAGCGAAGTGCCGGTGGGATACGTAACGAATGGCGTCCACATGCCGAGTTGGGATTCGGCTGCGGCCGACGATTTGTGGACGCAGGCCTGTGGGAAAGACCGCTGGTTGGGAACGATTGAGAAACTGGAGACGGACATTCGCAGCGTTTCCGACGACAACTTGTGGCAGTTGCGTACCGCCGCCAGCCAGTCATTGGTGGACTATGTTCGCCAGAGGTTAACTCGGCAACTGGCTGCTTCGGGTGCAGCGGCCGAGGACGTCGACGCGGCCAAGCACCTGTTTGATCCGAACGCCTTGACGCTAGGCTTCGCGCGGCGATTCGCGACTTACAAAAGACCGAACCTATTGCTCCACGATCCCGGCCGCTTGTTGAGGCTGCTGGCGAATACTGACCGCCCAGTGCAACTGGTCATCGCTGGGAAGGCGCATCCTGCAGATCAAGCCGGGCAGGCGCTGATACATGATTGGATCGAGTTCATCCGACGGCCAGCGAGTCGACCTCATGTGATTTTCCTCAGTGACTACGACATGCTGTTGACCGAACACCTTGTGCAAGGCGTTGACGTCTGGATCAATACTCCGCGCCGTCCCTGGGAAGCAAGCGGTACAAGCGGCATGAAGGTGCTTGTGAACGGAGGCATTAATCTCTCGGAACTTGACGGCTGGTGGGCAGAAGCCTACGAGCCCGAGGTAGGATGGGCATTGGGAGACGGACGCGAGCACGGAGATGATCCTGCCTGGGACGCCGCCGAAGCCAACGCGCTTTACGACCTGCTCGAACGGGAAGTGATCCCCGAGTTTTATACCCGAGACGCCAATGGCATTCCGACTGCGTGGGTCAAAAGGATGCGGGAAAGCATGGCGCAGTTGACACCTCGCTTCTCTGCGAACCGCACGGTCCGCGAGTACACCGAGCTACACTACCTTCCGGCTGCGACTGTTTACCGAGAGCGTTCTGCAAACAACGGCGCGATTGGCAAGCAAATTATCGATTGGCAACAGGTGATGGATCGAGAATGGGACGCGTTGCGATTCGGCGAAGTGCGGGTAGAAACCAACGCGGAACGACACGTGTTCGAAGTTGATTTATTTCTGAACCAGCTCGACCCTGACGCCGTGCGTGTCGAGCTCTATGCGGACGGAAGCGACGGAAGCGATCCAGTACGCCAGGAGATGAAATGTGCCGGTTCGACAACTGACGCATCCCATTGGTGTACCTTCCGCGCCACGGTCCCCGCGGGGCGCTCGGCGAGTGACTTTACAGCGCGTGTGATCCCATGGCACGCTGGAGTTTCGGTTCCGTTGGAATGCGCTCGAATTGCGTGGCAACAATGATGACATCCACTCATCCGCGCGTCCTTGCGATCAACGGCGGTTCGTCGAGCGTCAAGTTTGCACTATTCGAAGTGAGCCCATCGCTCAGGCCGATTCTGGACGGTGGAGTTGCGCGGATTGGCCTGTCGGACGCCACCCTTGAAGTGACAGGCGCGAGCCCCGCGGATAGCTTCTCGCGGCCCGTGGCGGTAACTGACCACACGGCGGCGGTAAGCGTACTAATGGATTGGATTGAACTATACTGCGAGAAGGATTCTCTGACTGCGGTCGGTCATCGCATCGTGCAAGGCGGGCCGAAGTATAGCCAGCCGCAATGCATCACGGTCGATATGGTTGAAGAGTTGCGACGGCTTAGTCCCTTCGATCCTGAACACTTGCCAGCGGAACTTATGTTGATCGATGCGTTTAACGAACGATTTAAAGCTGTGCCGCAAGTCGCCTGTTTCGACACGGCTTTCCACCGTAACCTGCCCCGCGTGGCTCAGCAGTTACCGATCCCGCGGCGCTACGAAGCGCAGGGCGTCCGGCGGTACGGGTTTCATGGGCTGTCCTACGCGTTTTTGATGCAAGAGTTGGCTCGGCTGGCAGGAACCGAAGCCTCAACAGGCCGCGTGATTCTCGCACACCTCGGCAATGGCGCGAGCCTTGCAGCGGTACGCGATGGCAAGTGCATCGACACGAGTATGAGCTTCACTCCCACGTCAGGTCTGCCGATGGGCACACGCAGCGGTGACCTCGATCCAGCATTGGCCTGGTTTCTGGCTCGCACTGAAAACCTGAACGCCAGAGATTTCAATGATATGGTCAATACGAAAAGCGGCTTGCTCGGAGTATCCGAGACGAGTTCCGATGTGCGGGATCTGTTGAAGGTTGAATCAGATGATATCCGAGCTGCCGAAGCGCTCGCATTGTTTTGCTACCAAGTCAAAAAGTGGATTGGTTCATTCGCGGCGGCACTTGGCGGACTCGACACCCTCGTTTTCGCTGGGGGAATAGGCGAAAACGCTCCGGTCATTCGTTCGCGCGTATGTGACGGGCTGGACTTTCTCGGTCTTGAACTGGATCAATCACAGAATTCAGCCAACGCTCACGTTATTTCCAGCAGCCATAGCGGTGTGATAGTCCGCGTGATTCACACCGATGAATCGCAAATGATTGCGCGGTCGGTGTGTCGCGCGCTTGACATACCAGTTAACGAGCTCAAATTCGCTTAATCAAAGGTAGTCCAATGCTCATCAAGCTAACCACCGAAAAGTCAGTCACCGACGCCGCAACCGCTTTGCAGCTCGCCGTTGCTGCCAATCATTTTGGTGTTATGCAAGTTCACAATCTTCAACAGACCATGCAAAAGAAAGGAGTGGACTTCAACCACGAATGTTTGATCTTCGAGGTCTGCCAGCCGCAACAAGCGAAGAAGGTGCTCGATGCAGACATGAGCGTCTCGACCGCACTGCCCTGCCGGATTTCCATTTACGAGGAGGACGGGAAAACGATTCTGGCAACATTGAAGCCAACCAAACTTCTGGCGATGTTCAACGTCCCCCAACTGAAAGAGGTTGCGCAGGAAGTGGAAGACACGATTGTTAAGATCATGAAGGAGGCAGCGGCAGTATGATCGGCTGGCCGGTGAAGTCTCCGGCCTCTGCCTGCTGCGGCATCGATGAGTCAATTGAAGAAGCTCGGCGAAAACTCAACACGCATCAAGCGACGAGTCTACCTGTGGTAGACAAAGCGGGTTGCTGCTGTGGCACAATCAGCTCGCACCACCTGATGGAAACATAATCTCACCCATCACTGGCTTGCGAAGTGAAATGATCCGGCGGCTCTTGGCACTGAAAGGAGGATACAAGCATCATTAGAAACTTCACAAGTTTAGAAGGAGGTTGGTTATGAAATTCGACATTCGAGCGGCCGCCCTTGCGGCGGGGAGTATCACCGCTTTGGTCTATACGCTCTGCACGGCATGTATGCAAATATCTACGCCCAAAGAACTGGATATTCGACCGGCTACGGAAGCTACAGCGGCCATGGCTATCGGGGCGGCAACGGCTATCGGAGCGGTTACGGTTACCCGTCACGCGGTGGTCTCAGCATCGACATCGGAACAGGTGGTTTCGGGAATCGCGGCTTTGGCGGCTACCGTGGTTTCGGATTCTGAGGCCTTATCGCCCGTGCGAAATCCGTGGTCGAATCCACCAGCTTGGAATCAAAGATCACTCGATTTCAAAGCTGGCTTCAAAATCCTATTGTTTGAGTCGACTCTTCAAGTTGGTGTTTAGCC
>JBBQRC010000297.1:0-6611 GCA_038215215.1 Pirellulales bacterium | reverse complement strand
GCACAAAGTGTTCCCCAGCCGCATCTTCAATGGGCTGATTAGCTGGATGACACAAGTAAAACTGCACGATCATAATTGTGGTCTGAAAGGGTACCGCAGCGAGGTGCTCACCGAAGTCCTCCTGTACGGTGAGATGCACCGGTTCATTCCCGTGTTGGCCGCTTCTCGTGGGTTTAAGGTGTCAGAAATTGTGATCGAACACCATGCCCGAAAACATGGTTCGAGCAAGTACGGCGTCGAACGCTTCGTCAAAGGCTTTCTGGACTTGATGACCGTCTACTTTCTTACCGGATATGGCAACCGTCCCCAGCACTTGTTGGGTTCGGCTGGCCTGTTCGCGTTTCTCGTCGGTGGCTTCGGCCTAACCATGCTCAGCGCCCTGTGGGTGATCAGTCGTTTGACCAGCATGGCCGATATCCATCTGCACCAGAAAGCCATCTTTTATTATTGCATTGTCGCCTTGATCTTGGGTGTACAGCTCGTCTCACTGGGCTTTCTCGCAGAATTGATCACCGCCCAAAATCGCCCCATGCGTAAGCCCTTTAGCATCGTGGCCGATACCGGCACGCCGCCAGCGCCGAATCTGGGACCAGCTCAGTGTCCAGACCAAGGCACCCACGCATGAGCAGCCTTCCCCCTACACCTGCTCCGGAAGCCACCAGTGCGTCTAGCTGGCGGGCACGATATCTGATGGCCGCCATCGTCCTGCTCGGCTTGGTCGTGCAAGGCGTGCGCATCGCCCAAGTCCAATCAAGTCGGGGTGAAACACCATTCTTCAGTGCCAATGATCGCAGCCGCTGGTGCACCATTGCCGCGTTAGCCATCAACGGTTCGTATGAGATTGACGATGTGCTGCAAATTCGCGATCCCAAAACACGCAACCGTTCATGGTACAGCATTGATATCGTCAGGCATCGCGGGACCGATGGTCAACAGCATTTTTACAGTAGCAAACCACCTTTATTGCCAACCCTGTACACCGGAGTTTATCTGTTCATCCGCCGCGTCACCGGTTTGTCACTAATGAGCCATACGTTTGCGATCGCCAAACTCATGCTGGTGATCGTCAATTTGATCCCACTGCTCGGCTTGTGGTGCTTGCTGTTAGCCAAAGTCCGGCGCGAGCACGCGCACAGCCTGTGGTCGCTAACCATTCTGACCAGCTTTCTGGTCTGCGGCACCTTTCTATCCACCTTTGCGAACACTCTCAACAATCATTTGCCCGCCGCCATTGGCGCTGGAATATCTTTGTGGTGTGTCGACTGCATTGGACGACAGGGGCAGCGTCAGTGGTATTGGTTTGCGCTGTGCGGAGTTGCAACCAGCTTTACCGCTGCCAACGAGCTGCCGGCGTTAAGCTGGTTGATGGCCGTCGGGGGACTGCTACTGTTGCTTGACTGGCGGCGAACTCTACTGATCTACTCCCCTGCCCTGCTGCCCGTTGCCCTGGGCTTCTTTGCCACCAATTACCTTGCCCATGGTGTCTGGCGGCCCGCTTACACACATCGTAGCCTCGGAGAACGGTTGTTTGTGCTGCCAGTGCTCGAGCAGCCTACTCCGTCGCAGCAGGTTGATGCAATCGATCTCGATTCACTGCTGATCGCGTGCGCTGAACACGGATTGACGATGAGCGACGCGTCGATCATTCGCCCTGGCCGACGAGCGGGGGTCTACGAGTTGTGGGACGCAAGCTCCGCTCGTCGCTTAGGGCTGAAGCTCGATTCGCCAACATCACTCGGCGTTTATCAATGGGATGATTGGTATGATTACCCCGGTAGCTATTGGGTGAATGGTCGCAAAGTTGGTGTCGATCGCGGCGAACCGAGCAGTTGGGTCTATGCCTTTCAGTCTCTATTAGGTCACCACGGGATTTTTAGCCTCACTCCTTTTTGGTTCTTAAGCCTGGTGGGTGTCGTCTACGTTGGGCGTTACCAGGCCAAACCGAGATGGCTCAATACCCAGTTAGGATTGACGGTCGCCATTGTCGCGGTCAGTGTCGTCTGCGTGGCGTTTTACCTAGCGAGGCCGCTCGAAGATCGCAATTACGGTGGGGTCAGTAGCGGCTTCCGCTGGGTCTTTTGGATGACGCCGCTGTGGTTTTGGTTAGCGGTCGACGGACTAAAATTAGTGCGCAGCGGACTGGCCAGACGCGGCGTAGAGCTCGCGCTCGTGGTGAGTGTCTTTTCCGCCAACTATCCCTGGGCCAATCCCTGGACCAGTCCCTGGATAATGCAATGGTGGGAATACTTGGGTTGGATCAACTACGAATAGTACCCCGGGTTACGCTGTTGCTCGCCCAGAGGCTCGCAGACGCTTACCCGGGGCTAACGTTCTGCCGCTACGCCGTGGCTGGTCAATTGGGTTGGATGAAATGTGGGTTGTGCAAATACAACGCCCGGGAAGATTTCGGCGGCTGTCGATTCGCAATGTGCGGGCTCAAAAATCTCCGTGTCCTACTTTGCCTGTCCGTTCCTTCTCCTGCGTTCCGTCTTTCCCTCGCAACGGGCAGTATTGTTTAAGCGGGCTGATGATTGCATCCGAAATTTGCGGAGACTGCAGGAGCCTTGTTTCCTGAGCATCGCCGGGGCACAAACGCTAGTGACCGATGCAGCTCGAGGACGTATCGCCGACCAGTCACGCTGGTCTGCCGTGGTTGACAAGCTATATAGCAATAAGCTCGACCTGTTTGCTTTGGCTCTGGCATGGCACCAAAGTCTGTATGCGCCAAAGCTGACCGCCGCTGAAATGCAACAATGCGCCGAGCAAGATTTTCGCGATCGTGGTTGCGTAAATCCTACCAAGCTGATGCAACTAATTTTGCCATTGCCCTAATTGGACAGATCTCAGTCAGATTGTGGCTGGTTGAATGACTTGGCACCCTCATCCGTAATGTGATAGATATTAATTGAGTAGCCTACCTGAGCTATCGGTTCGAGTGCGCGGAGGTAAAGGTAATCTCCCTCTCTTCTCAGCAGCGATTCCTGATCGATGGCATACCAGCCCGGCGTAAAGTTGACGCTGGCGTCGCCACCCGCGTCAGTTCTAGACTTGAACTTGGGCACTTTACCTTCGGCTGGGATCCCCAAGGACTGAGGAGCAATTAAGTGCAAATATGAGGTGAAGAACAGCGGTCGCGCATCCGGATTTCGCTTCGCCCACTCTCGTAGAAAATTTAGATCCTGCCCCCAATCGATATTACTGGCGTTCAAATGCTGAGGCGCGTTGCGCGGTCCACCAATCAATTCGTTGAAATAGGAGAGCGAATGCGGATAAACCCAAAGGCTGCTCATAATAAACCAAATGCAAACCGCCAGAACGAAGCGACTTAGATAAACGCGCTGCGCATCAAACACGCGAAAAACGCGACTTATCAAGACGATTGCCAGTGGAAAGATCGGCAAGACATAACGCAAATGGCGGTTCAAACCGGTCTCCAAACTGGCCAGCGTCAGAATAACTACCAAAGTAAACAGGAGCAGCACTTCATCTTGCCATGGACCGCGCCAACTGGGGATCAACGCCCACCCGGCCATGGCTAGCAAGATGAGCGCCCAGATACCCAACGGAACTTTGATGGCCAATGCATAGAGATAATAGTACCACCAACCGTGATCGCGCCACTCGCCGCGCAAATACGACCATCGCTCGCGATCAAAGTCCCATTTTTGCAGATCTACGCCAATTACTAAATCCTCTGGAAACGGGACTGGCAATTTTCCGAGCCAAGCGCCCTGGAATCGATTACCTGAGTAATCATAAGTATGCCAAGGTACATGAGCCTGTTTGCTGAGCGCGCGACTAATGAATTCGTAGCTATCAAGTCTGCGGAATGAGCCTTGGAAGCCGTAGAGTAAATTGATCAGGAAGAGTGCCACGATCACGGCGAAGATTGCAAATCCAAACTCGCGCAGCCAGTGCCTCAAGCCTCCTGGAGGCAGTTCACCGCGAATCTGTTCTCCGGCACGCAGCAAGATCCAAAACAGCGGCAGCAGCCCGAACAGCAACAACCAGCTTGTCTTGGTGAGTACAGCCAAGCCAGCGGCGACACCGAAAACGTAGCTGTTCGCAAAATTGACTTCGCGCAGCCACTGTCGAAAACAGTAGAGAGTGAGCAGTCCCAGGGATGCAGCGGCTAGGTCGCCGCTGATGAGGCAGCCGTAGCCGATCAGCATGGGATGGAAGGTCCACAGCACCAGCGCGCCGAGTCCAGCCGCTGTGCCGTAGAGTTCAAATGCCCAGCGATAAGCAACCCAAGCCCCGAGCAAACTGAATGGCAAACAGCACCAACGCGCGATCGTCAGGTACCACAGGCTGCGTTGGCCGTGCATCTGGATGAAAGCCGCTGCCGCTGACCATTCTTCACGCTGACGAGGATCACCATCAACTAGCTTGGCTGGAACGTCGACACCGGCCAGCGCTAATGGCCATGTGGCAAGCATCCGTACAAGTGGAGGGTTGACGCGAAAGACGTCAAAAGTGCCATATCGCCAATCGATGATCCCCGCTGGTAGAAGTCCCGTCTCTGTCCAGGCAAAACTGTAACGCTGAGCGCAAGAGCCTACCAGCAATGCATGCGTGGCAAGTAGACCTACAGCGATCGTGTTTGTCCGTGAGACGCATTGCGTCCCGTGCCACGCTGTGACCATGATCGCCACGCGTTTATCAACGCGACAAACAAGATAACAAGCAACTGCACCGACAACGAGCACCGAGAGTAGCAGGCGTACCACAACTTGATCCAACGATACCGCACGACCGTTAATCCAGTACAAAATGGGAATCAGCGCTAGTGCAGTGCAGCAACAAAAAGGGATATCCTTCCGCAAACCAACCCAGAAAACGGAACCCTCTTCCGATGCATTGTTTGGCTCCACCTAAGCCTCCGTTATTCAGTTTGTTTGCTTGCAGCCCTAGTCTTCCCATATCAGCATATTAAGTAAACCCTTTGGCTTTGAGAATCGATGAGTGCTGGTTAAAGCGTTCGGTTTGAAAAGTATATCTACGGCGGCGAGAACAGCGTTATCACCGCACAGCGGAATTTTATTTCTCTCAAAATCGGATTATTTTCTTGAATTGGGGATTTGAAATGGTAAAACTACACGAGCATACGAGTTTGTAGCTCCGTTGGAGTGCCGAAAGAGTGGCTTCAAGGCCACATTCACCAACGGTGCGATGCAATTCGCTAATCCCCCAGGCTGATATTCAACCGTCAATCTTGATGCCGGAGACCGAAATGGAGATCCCAGTCGATCCCAGTCGACCGTTTTCATCTCTGTTCGTGACGGGCAGTGGATTGATTCTAAATTTTGCTGCGACTCTCAAGTGGCTATCGCTGCGATGGGGAAATACTTCGCCGGCTCATGTCAATTCGAATTTCGTGGGCCGATCCGGAAGAATCTACCGGTTCGCGGATCTCATTCAAGGGTTAATTTCGCGTTCGTCATTTCCGACGGTTATGCCTGTAACACGGGCGAAGTCCCTTTCGCTACATATTCGATCACTAGGTGTCAATTGCCTCAACGCCAATTCACCGCGCGCCTATCGTGGAGCGTACTCATGAGGCACCCGAAACTAACTAGCACAACTGAGCTGACCGACAAAGAGTGGACCCAAGCTGTTTCGCGTACGTCGGGTTTCTGAAGCCGCACGAAACCGCATATGTTTGTATTTTTACGCATCGCCGCGTTTTATTGTTATTAATTAAGCACGAAAGGACTGGAGAGTGAAGTCGTTTTGCATAACAATTATGCTCGCCCTGGGTGCTGTAACAATATTCCGCGGATTTCAATCTACAGAATTCGTTCCATTTCGTGTCGACGGAAGGACACTTTCTCATAAACTTCAGAGCTCGTCAGAACGATGGAGCTTATCGGCTAATGATGGACGTAAGGCGGTTCTTCTTGAGAAGTTCGATTTTGGCGGACAAGAGTTATTTGCTGTGCTCGAAAATTCTGGATTTCGCGTCTATTCCACAGACCGCTTTTTCCGTCAAGCCTGGACATCTGCAGAACGAATACCATCCACGGAACGCGACCAAACGGAGGATATTGTTGTTACTCCGAAATTGGGTTTTGTGAAATTTGACCCATCGGTCCCTCTCAGCAATTCGATTGACGTCAGATTACAAAATACAAGCACACAATCAGTTGTTTTAGAGTCAGTGGTGCCGAGTTGTTCCTGCGTTACCGTAACTCGCTTTGACCACCCACCATTGATGATGCCTGGTGATATTCTGACTTTTCAGGCTCAGTTTGAATTGGACAGCAACAACGAGCATTATTCACAGGAAATTGCACTGTATTCCCGCCCCTTAGATGCTGAAAAGTCGCGACGAATATCTGTGCCCCTTTTGTGCTGGCAGCCTATTAAGGCCTTTGCCGTTCCATCTCGAATTGTTCTGGAGCAACGTGGGAAGTCAGGGAATCCCACGGCGATCTTGAGGATCCAAGACACCGCGCTGGAGCAAGCTGTAATCAAGCGAGTGTTCGCAACGCGTCTGCCGATCACAGCAAAAATCAATCGTGTAGACGGATCACAGGGCGACTCATTTCACGTCATTTCACTTGAATTGGAGGGACGTAATTTGCTACAGGAATCGGTAGATGATGTTC
>JBBQRC010000296.1:0-6622 GCA_038215215.1 Pirellulales bacterium | reverse complement strand
AATACTACATTGGTACCTTCCAACCTCGCTTCGGACGGTGTCTCAACGACGAAGCTTGCCACCGGTGGTGTATTCAGTACGTTGACTATCCGCGACACGGAACTCGCTTTCGCATCTCCCACCCAGTCATTGTCCTTGTCGGTCGCATCGATGGAAATCGTGTAGCTACCGATGCCATACGCATTGAAATCAAACGAATCCGCAGCGATATCAGCGGCATAATCACGGGAGAAGATGGTCAACCCACCCTTGGTGATCTCGACGTGGGAGGTACTTCCCGAACCCGCATCGACGACGCTCCAGGTAAACTTCTGATCGGCCGCCGCCACCTCATTGCCGCTGGAGCCGGTGAGCGTGATCACGGGAGCCGCCGTGTCGTCGTCGGTCATGGTGAACGCCGAAGAAGTAACCGTTCGCGAGGCACCGAGCGAATCGGTCGCGGTCACCTTCAGCGAATAGGTTCCAGGTCCATCCGCCGGGTAGACGCTGAGCGAACTATTCTTGGCCGTCGAACTGCGTAGAACCGTCGTCCCCTTGAGCAGTTGTGCGTTCACCGTATAAGCATCGGGACTTGCATCAGGATCGGAGCTCGTCCAGCTCATGGCATGCGCGACATTATCGAGTCCGCTGCCGCCACCACCTGCTGTGACGTTTGGTGCCCGATTGCCAACGATGCTTACGTCGTCTATGAACCAGTAGTCGCCTGGATGGTCAAACGCCGGAGGAGCTCCGTAATACTCCCCACCATTTGTAAATCGAATGCCTCCTGCGTTCAAACCATTTGACGGAATAACAAAAGAGCGCGACGTAAACGATGAATGCCCAACGGCGTTGGTATCAATGGACGCGAGTGTCGCCCACGCACTGCCATTATAGTATTCCACTAGAAGATCGTCGTCGGATTCGGGACTGTCTGCGTTGCCTTCCGCCTCAACCTTGAAATTAAGCGTAGCCGAAGCGTAGCCAGTGAGATCCACTTTCGCGACGGCATACTCATGGTGGCTCTGGTGATAGTAGTCGTTATAGTATGCGTCTAGTCTTAACGCATAGGTTCCGCTTGCTGCAATCGGACCCAATGACGCGTTTTCAGACACGACTGCGGTATCGCCATACCACTTGGCCGAGTTCAAGGTTCCAGTTTCAAAATTATCCGAGAACACCGTGGTTGTTAGCAGCCGACGGCTTTCGAGGTTTTCCAAAAGCACTGTGCGGAAAATAGGGAAATCCTTGCCAGGCCTCCGCCCTTTTCGGCGTTGGAGGAGACGAGAGGTGAGTGAAGATACGTGTGAATCTCGGCGCTGGAAAGAGCTCATGTTGGGAACACTCCGAAATCTGTTCGGTTTGGAGGGGCTGGAAATGAAAAACAAATGTGACAAACGAGGGATCGCGGCAAAGGAGAGCGCTCTTCGAAACTCGTTTAACACTTATCTTTGAAGAGAGAGGGAGGCGAATTTTTTATACAGTGCGTCACGAGTGGATCAAAACACATCAAAAATCTGCAAAATTTTTTTGGGGCGTTGCGGCTACGCTTGTCAGTGAGCGCACCGCATTGCTAGGCTTTGTCTCAAAAGGGGTCTGACCCTTTGGAGGGCACGCAAAATCCTTAGGACTTACTATGTGCCCGGAGAGGGTCAGACCCCTTTTGAGACAAAGCCTAGGAGTTACTGACGCACTCCGGTGGTTTGTAACTGGAGATGTACGGAGTTCGCTCTTGCTGGAAGAACATCACTCGGAGAGTGATGAGTATCGCCACATTTAGCGTAGCCTTCGCTCTCCCAGTAATGCTTCTTTTGCGGGCAGATGCCAAGAGCACAGTATCCACGAGCTCAGCTCGTTAATGGGCTGGCTTGAAACCACCGCCATACATGGCTCCAAGCAGAGTGCTGCGGGCTGCGCAGCTCTTTGCAAATCCGCATCGCCTAGGGTTTGGACACCGGCGTGAGGATGAAGTGCAACTAAGCACAAAAAACTGTCGCAACATCATTCATTCCTCAAACAGGGGGGCAGCCAGCTATTAATTGCGGTATCGCAGTCCCTGTCAGAGACTAAAACGCGACCGTGAATCGAGCTATTCACAACTCAGTGCGACATGAGCCGTTCAAAAAGCATCAAAAATCTAAAAAGATTTTCGAAAACGGTCCGTTTGCAGACTCAGCGATTGAGTGGAGCTGCGTCGAAGCGTTGCAGCTCCCCCGACTTGAAGAGCACAGCGAGTTGCTTGCTGTTTGGGGAGAATTCGATCTTCTTCGCTTGCCCGGCCCGCAAGGGGATTTCTAGGGTCAAACGTTGGACGGCCCAACGCCAAAGTCGAAGGACGCTATCGTCCCCCACCGTTGCGAGGCTGAATCCGTCACTCGAAAAGGCGACCGCGTTGGCCGAGACGCGATGCGCGACGGTCGACCATACTTCCTGGGCGGTTTGCACGTCCCAAAGTTTTAAACTGCGATCACGGGAGGTGCTGGCAAGATAGTGACCGCTAGGGTCGATGGCGATTCCGTTCACCGTCGTTCGATGTCCTGACAAGGTGTGAACCATTGCCCCAGACACCGTATCGACCATATGGATCATCGAGGATCGCGTATAGGCGAGCGTGCGGCCATTCGGCGAAAACACGCAACCTAACACTTCGCCGCAGGGGAGTCGATACAAGATCTTTCCGGTTACTAGATCAATCATCTCCAGATACCGACTGCTCTCCGCGTCGATGCGTAGCGATGGTGGCGGAGTAACATCGGCGACCAAGTGGCGACCGTCAGGTGATAACAAGCACTTTCGGCAGGAGCCCCCGGCCGGTGCCGTCCAAATCGATTTGGTGGAACTTAAGTCGGAGGCGCATTGAAACACTTCAAGGCCCTCGCTCTGAGTGGCACAAATTAGCCCCGTGTTGCGCGCGATGGTCAACGACTTCCATGGATCGGATGGCGAAGCCAGCCCTGATCGAACCGAATTACCATGAATGACTTGGAGCTCACTTTCGCCAGCGGAAAGCAGGTTCCCTGATAGGTCGAACAGGATATCATTGGAGCGGAGTACCGCAGTCGCCAAGTCATCATTGCCCTTGATGGTCCAAGACGACACGCGGCCATCCTGCCCGACCGTGAAGAGGCGTCGGCCATCTTCCGTAAATCCCAATCCGTACAAGCGACCGTCGTGTGCTTGCCAGGAACGAACGGGCCTTGGGGAATCATTGACCAGCTCGCTCAGGCCGTCGTCTTCGGCAATAAATTGCGGCAAACTGAGAAGATGAACTGCCCCCGAAGCGTCGCCAACCGCCAACACGAATTCGTCCGGAGAAAATGCCAGCGACCGGGGTGTATCTGTAAGTTTCCACTGGTGGAGCGTACGGCCCGGCCGATCGACTCGTTCGATCACGATCGTCCCGTCGGCTGAACCCAGAGCAAGCAATTCTCCCGAGGTGGAAAAGCAAAGTTGAGTCTTGCCCTGTTGTTGGTGGTGTTGAAGGACTGTTTGCATATCCTGTTGAAACAGCCAGATGCCGTCCCAATTCGTTGCCAGGGCTACCAGGCCTTCGTTACTGATGGCGACCCCTTCTAGCGAAATACCTGCCGTTGGAATCCGTCCTTTCACTGTGCCCGTCTTGGCATCCAGAACTTGGGCATCGGGTTCATTGCCACAGGAGAGCAGAGTGTTTCCATCCGGAGCGAACGCCACCTGGAACGCTTGCGACTGATGCACACGAACGCTCCATATCAAATCCAGAGTGTGCATTTTGCGAAGTGCGATGGTGCCATCATCACCGGCAGAAGCAAGCATTGTTCCATCGGGGGAAACCGCCAGTCCGTTTAATTCACCTTGGCCGAAATCCAGCGCACGCAGCAGTTGGTCCGTGTTGTCGTCGAACAGACGAAACTGCCCGTCTGCGCCTGCCGTCGCCATTCTTCCTCCGGGGAGCGGAAGTACAAAGTAGGCGGGTGCAGGAGATTGAAAAACCTGGCGAGCAATTTGATCCTTTTGTCGCCACAGGTAGTACCATTCAAAACCACGGACATCAGGCTCGTCTTTGACTGGTAGGTGAATTTTCAGTGCGTCCTGCATGCGGGTCACATCCTGACCGTACCACGCATCCGCTGCCCGACGTATGTCGGCAGCGTACAGTAGTCGAAGAATATCTTGCTCAGCCAGCAGCGCGCGATCTCGCTCCGCAATCGCGATCCGCTCCGCCTTGGTTGCACGAATAGCCTGGACGGCTGCGATCAGGCTGCCAACCACGATGGCTAGGATGACGATGCCGGCGGTGGTCACCGCAACTCGATTTCGGTGCAGCAATTTCTGGAAAGAATACCATTTCGCAGGAGGCCTGGCCTCAACGGGTTCACCCTGCAGGAAACGCTCAACATCCAGTGCCAAAGTGCTGGCTGATGCGTAGCGCCGGTTGCGGTCCTTTTCGAGCGCCTTCATCACGATGCAATTGAGATCACCGCGAATATTCGCAATCAATTGCCGAACATCGAGTAGTCGCCGGTCAGCGATGGTGGAAAGCTTTGCACTTTCCAGCGTGCTCAATCGATTGCTCGGTCGCAACGGTTCATCCTCGCGGATCATTCGCCGCATTTCGTCAAAACTCGCTCGTTTAAACGTCTCACGATCAAACGGCGTGCTGCCGATCAGCAACTCGTACAATATCACGCCTAAAGAGTAGATATCGCTCCGGGTGTCTACATCGAGACTATTCAACTGTGCCTGCTCGGGGCTCATGTACATCGGCGTACCGATCATTTGGCCATAAGCGGTATAGAGGGACTTGTCGGTCAGCCGCTGATGCAGGGCCTTGGCCACGCCAAAGTCAATCACTTTGACCACTGCGCGGTCGTCGCGCATGGTGACCAGCACATTGGAAGGCTTCAGGTCGCGATGGATAATGCCTTTCTGATGTGCATGCTGAACGGCTCCGCAGACATCGCAGAACAGTTCTAGTCGCGAGCGAATCGAGAGTTTTTGTTGGTCACAATATTTAGTGATCGGGCCGCCTCGGACCAGCTCCATGACGAAATAGGGGGTGCCCCTATCGGTCGTCCCGGCATCCAAAACTTTGGCTACATGCGGATGATCCATCATCGCCAGCGCCTGCCGCTCGGCTTCGAACCGAGCGATAACCATTTTAGAATCCATACCCGGTTTGATTAATTTCAACGCCACTTTGCGGCGGATGGGAAACTCTTGTTCGGCTACAAAGACGACTCCGAAACCACCCTCGCCAATTTGTTCGCGGAGTTTGTATGGGCCAATCATCGTCCCTGGCAACACGCCCAAAATAGACCCAGTTTCAGTGGACGCAACGGTGATAGGCGCAAGACGCTCGAGAAAATCTCCCGATCCATACGCTCGCACCAGAGATTCGACGCTGGCCTTCAGCTCTGGACGATCGGCACAAGCCTGTTGTACAAAAGCATCTCGTATTGCGCCGGCAGGAATTTCCAGTGCTTCGACGACGATCGTCTCTTCAGTTTTTTCCATATTGACAGGCTTGCAGAGGGGTTTTGTCAAAACTTCACGCCTACAGTGCGATATGAGACGGCAAAAACACGTCAGAAAAAACTGAAAAATCTTTTCCTGGGTGCGAATCAGTTGCCGTCCTGCGCCGCAGTCTGCAATTCACGGCAAAGCCACGCACGAGCGTATTTCCAGTGCCGGTCAGCGGTTGCGCTCGAGAACCCAAGCGCATCGGCGGCTTCCGCGAGCGTCAAGCGGGCAAAATACCGCAGTTTTACCAAATTAGCTTTTTCGGGATGGTGGATCGCCAGTTTGTCTAGTGCGTCACTGACCGCCAAAACGTCATCGTTTCTCGCCGGCATCGCACCTTCGATCGCATCGAGTTCCATTCTGGTACGCAACACGTCTCGCCGATTCTTACGTCGTGCATGCTCCACCAGAATTCGCCGCATCGCCTCGGCGGCGGCTGCAAAGAAGTGTCCGCGGCTGTTCCACTTCGAGGCGACATCGACATCGACCAGACGCATCCAGGCTTCATGCACCAGCGCCGTCGCTTGCAACGTATGATCAGACTGTTCGTTCTTCATCCGTGCCGCCGCCAGCTTCCGCAGTTCGTCGTAAACCAACGGTAGCAGTTTGTCCGCCGACAACGGATCACCGGCTTCAATTTGCGACAAAATTTGCGTCACGTCGGACATCATGATTCTTCTCCGAATGGGAAAGCATCTGTGTGGAGAGATTGTAGCATCCCGCAGTTCTCAAGTTTCTACCCAAAAGATCTCACCATTAGGATCGTTCATTGCCTGTGTGCAAGCAATCGATCGAAGAGCTTGGTAAAGATCACTATTTCTTCCCCGAGTTGGTCAGGACGAACGTTCCATCAAGCTCGATCGCGGTCGCGTAAGCGGCGAGGGCTAGGCCGAATGCGAACGCTTGCGCATATCATCCATTGGACCACGTGGTTGATCAGCCAATATTGACTATCGGTCGTCTCGACCGACCGAAGTCCCTGCAGATCCGTGCAAATTCGCGTCGGTGTTCATGACCGAAGTGAGAAAATTAGCCTGAAAATTCACCCACGGCAAATCGCCCGTGTCATCATTCTGACTGCGCATCCCAGGCCCGACTGCAGTTGGCGTTCATGACCCATGTCGAACCGTCCTGAGCATCC
>JBBQRC010000295.1:0-6627 GCA_038215215.1 Pirellulales bacterium | reverse complement strand
ACTCACAATTGCTCGCATTGCAGGATGAGACAAATGTCTCGATTTGCAACGCTCTTCTGGCTCGGGTCAAGTCAGGCCAACCTCGCATAGCCATTTCTACTTGGCGGCTTGCTGGCGACTGACTAAGACTAATTAACGCAGTCGCCGTGACACCTTTGGTCAAATTGCTCACAAATTTTGAAAAAAAGTGAGAATCGAGTGTCTAGCTGAATTTGCATCCTTCCTTCGTCCTACGGAAACGGCGGTTTGGCTGTTCGCGCTCCCTGGAACTTCAGCGACTCTTCGGCTAAAAATAGAAGCTCAAAGACCGACTAGCCGATTAAACCCTATGGAAATGCTAGCATCGAATGAAGCAGTATCTGGAACTGATGCACAAAGTGCTGGCTGAAGGGCACGACAAACCTGACCGTACCGGCACCGGCACACGCAGTTTGTTCGGTCATCAAATGCGTTTCAATTTGGCCGAAGGTTTCCCGCTACTGACTACCAAGCGATTGCACCTCCGTAGCATCCTAGTGGAACTGTTGTGGTTTCTCCGTGGTGGCACAAACGTCGATTTCCTGCATCAACACAAAGTGACGATCTGGGACGAATGGGCTAACGAGCAGGGTGATCTGGGGCCCGTCTACGGCAAGCAATGGCGAAGTTGGGAGGCCGCTAACGGAGAATCAATCGATCAGATTCTCAACGTAGAAGAGCAGTTGCGCACCAACCCTAACAGCCGTCGCTTGATCGTTAGCGCCTGGAATGTGGGTGACCTCCCGCGAATGGCCTTGCCGCCTTGCCACCTGCTCTTTCAGTTCTACGTGGCTGACGGACGTCTGAGTTGCCAACTCTACCAGCGCAGCGCCGACTTGTTTCTAGGCGTTCCCTTTAACATCGCCTCTTATGCGCTGTTGACCATGATGATGGCCAAAACAACCGGGCTAGAACCAGGGGACTTTGTGCACACGCTTGGCGACGTGCATTTGTATCACAATCATCTCGAGCAAGCCCAATTGCAACTTGCGCGGACACCGCGGACTCTGCCAGCGATCAAAATTCTGACGACGCGGAAGTCGATTGTAGATTTCGAGTACGTCGATTTCGAGTTGGTTGATTACGACCCGCACCCAAGTATCTCGGCCCCGATTGCGGTCTAAATTGCGCATCAGCCACTCGCCGAAGGTCTTCTTAATGTTCCCCATGGCTGATTCCAGCGCTCCCTCCAACGACAACTGGATCGCGGTGGTAGCGATCGCCAACAATGCGGTGATCGGTCGAGACAAGACTCTCCCTTGGCGGTTGAGCAGCGATCTGCAACGCTTCAAACGCATGACGATGGGACATTGCTTGCTGATGGGACGAAAAACCTTCGACTCGATCGGCAAGGCCTTGCCCGGACGCCAATCCATCGTATTGTCTCGGTCGACGAGCCTCAGTCTTCCCGCCGGAGTCACGGTTGTCGCCCGTGTCGAAGAGGTCGCGCGGCACGTAGAACCGGGACGCAAGGTGATGGTGGTGGGTGGCGCTGAGATCTATGCCGCTACACTTGCTCGCTGGAACGAAATTTGGCTCACCCGAGTGCTCGCGGATGTCGCCGGCGAGACCACTTTTCCTACCATCGATTGGACGCAATGGCAGCAAGTCTCCAGTGAGTCCGTGTCAGCCGGACACAAGGATGATTTCCCTACCGAGTTTCAGATTTGGCGTCGCTTGGGTCATACCGATTGTCCTCTGCATCCGCCAAGCACGGCGTCAAGCTTGTCCGAGATGGATCAGCAGCAGCGACAGATAACTTCGCGGCTGGACTTCGGTCAGTAGCAGCAAGTCAGCGATCGCTTCGATCCGCTGCCGCGCCTGCTCCAATTGCGATTCTTCCGAGACCAGCAATTCAATTTCTGCGAAAGTCCCTAGTTGAGCGACTTGATCGATGGCGATAGTTACCGGGTGGCTCGGTGCTACGCCAAGCTTAAAGACACGCCGAGTCTTGCGAACTTCGGGTAGCGGGCGAAAACCCAACTGCTGCATCATTTTCAACCATTCGGGCACATCGTTGGGCTGAATTGCCAATTCAATCTCTGGACGCGTCTTTACCTTGCCCGGCAATCGTTTACCCTTATAGGTCACGCAGGCTTGGGAATGAAATTGGCGCACGCGAAAGGCTTCGTCGCTGGCCCGGAAATCGCGGCAAGGATGCTGCAAATAGGTGTCGACATGCTCCTCGGTAAGCACTTCGACCGCGGCTTGCTGCGATAATTGCTGTAGCAAGCTCGCCACGTCACGGACGACAAATTTCTGTTCGACTTCCCATGGACCCGCCATACCATTTCCTCAACTAAGTTGTCTTCAATGTCCAATGATTCCCCTGCCCGCACAGCCTTCTCCGACGATTCGTCTACGCCCCCCAATGCCCCAGGCTCAGTCCTGAGAGTGCTACTGATGTTTGGTTCTTTGATGTTGCTCGGGACGCTGGGGTTGGTCTGGCTGGGAACTCCTCCAGCCTCCGAAGCCGTTGGTCAACCGCTGCCACCGGTGGATTTGACTCCGCTCCTGAACGTCGCCTCGGCCCCTACCAGTGACGACTTGAAAGGCAAAGTAGCGGTGCTGCACTTTTGGGGCACTTGGTGTCCACCCTGTCGGCTAGAGTTTCCCGAGTTTGTCGCCCTGGCCAACAAATTCGCCGATCAACCTCAAGCCGTTATTGTATCAGTCTCCTGTTCAGGTGGCCCCGAATACGACCTGGAGGCACTCAAATCAGAAACAGAAAAATACTTGAGCGGGATCTCTCCGGGGATGAAAACCTACAGCGACCCGGCCGGCATGACCCGCGGTGGACTGGCGATGATCCTCGCTGGTGGATCGTTTGGCTATCCGACCACTGTACTGGTCGACCGCGAGGGGAACATCGCCGAAGTGTTGCAAGGCTACCGTGAGGGGGCGATGCGCACGCTGGAACGGCAGATCGAAGACCTGCTCAATTAACGAACGCCTCTCGAACCCATAACGACCTGCGCCATGATCCCTTTCCGCTGCAACGACTTAGTGAATCTTTTTCAGGACAGCAGTGTGGCTGTGCGGACCACAGCCCTGACACTGCTCTGTGAGGGCTATGCCAACGACGAGAGTATCCTCGCAGGTATTTTCGCATGTTGGGATAAATATGGCGTCGAGCACGCGTTTGCAGACTTTCCGATGCTTTCCTATTTGCCTGCATCCGCCGGGCTGCTCGAGGCTGCATGTGTGCGGGCCGCGAACATGGTGGCAGGACGTTCGCTGACCAACTCCGTTACACGCTCGGCGGGCAAGTTGATCGAGCAGCAACTGCAATTGCCCGCCAATGAGCTTGAACCTTACATGGAACTGCTCCGGAAGACGGTGGCTAAGTCGAAAATATTCTTTCGAGTCGATTTGCCATTGCAGCTCCGCCGACAATCGCTGCTCAACCAGACTGCCGACCAACTTGCACTGCAGTTGGATACCGCCTTGGCTCGGTTTTGTGAAACGCAAAATCCTGACGCGCTGACCGACGCCTGTCTAATCCTCGAGGGACTCCGACGGCAGCATCCAAACTATTTGGAACTGTCCGCCGTGCTGCAGGTAACACCGAAAGAAGGTGGTGCCGCCTGGGCGAGTTTCAGCGCCACGCTTCATAGCCTAATTCAGTTTTCACAACCGGGCCTGGAAGAGCATTTGGGGAGGCATTTGCTCGATCATCGAGAGGTTGTCTTTTCTCAGGCGGTCGAGGCGCTGGTTCGCTGCGGCACCGCAGCGGCGGGGAGTACCCTGGTCGCACAATTCGAAGAGGCCAATACCAGGGCGCAGCTCTGGATCGCCCGCGGGTTACAGCGTATCCGCCAACCTGGACTGGCGGCCCGCATCGCCAGCCTCGCGACCGACGATGTGCACTTGCGCAACGCCCTGCTTGTCGCCCAATTGCGGCAACTAGACACTAGTCACGACGGGTTGGCAGTGCAATTACAAAATTCACAATCCGTGCCAGCGCAATGGCTCGAATTATTGTATGTTAATCAGCGATTATGGCCCGGCGCAGCCGTTGATGTGCAGCGCGAACTAGGACGTGCGATTGACAAGTTGTCCAGCTAATACGATTACGCCGCATTACTAACACGTCCCTCCCTTCTACCCGGCTAGTCCTGCTGCGCAGGGCGGAGCGAGTGCGGTAACTCGGTTTGAGACGACGCCTAACAGTCATTGGAACGGAACGATGCGAATTGCTCTTATCACGGCGGTGTTGACCCTCGCCTCTCTGACCACCCAACTGTCGCAGGGCCAAGATGCAAGTCACAGCGTGGCCACTGCGCTTAGCCAATATGTGGCTGCCCCGGATGCAAGTTTCGCTTGGACTCAAAAGAGCGGCGGACAAGCTGACGGATTTCGTTGGGCACAACTGCACTTGGTCTCACAGAAGTGGAAAGATTTGACATGGAAACATGTGCTGTGGGTCATTCTGCCGGAGACCGGCAAGCCACCTTCGGAGCACGCGCTGCTATACATCACCGGGGGCGGCTGGGATAAGAATTGGCCCGACGATGGGCCACCTGCACTTGCACCAAACGATGAAATCAAACTCATGGCCCAACTCGCGCAAGCTACTGGCAGCCCGGTTTGCGTCATCAAGCATGTCCCGTTTCAACCCATCTTCGATGGTCTGGTGGAAGACGAAATCATCTCCAAAACATTCATTGAATACTTCGAATCGGAAGATCCCACCTGGCCACTGCTGTTGCCAATGGTCAAATCCGCCGTGCGCGGCATGGATGCATGTGATCAATTCATGCAGCGGGAATATGCCTCGAAGCTCTCGAAGTTCACCGTCTTTGGCGCCTCCAAACGGGGCTGGACAACTTGGTTGACAAGTGCCGTCGAACCACGCGTCGATGCCCTGGCACCAATGGTCTTTGATGTGCTGAACATGAACAAGCAGATGGCCTTTCAACTCGACACTTGGGGTAAATATTCGGAACAGATCGAAGACTACAGCAACAAGGGCATCCAGCAGAAGATGGGTACACCTATTGGTAAGAAGCTGCTGCGTATCGTCGACCCCTTCGAATATCGCGAGTCGCTGACGCAACCCAAACTGTTGATCTTCGGCACCAACGATCCATACTGGCCAGTGGATGCCTGCAAGCTGTATTGGGATGATCTTAAAGGGGATAAGCACCTGCTCTATACACCCAATCAGCCGCACGGAATTCGCGACATGGAACGGGTTTTGGGGAGCATCGCTGCGCTCCATCGCAGTCGCAACGGTGGACCTCAACTACCCAAACTTGGTTGGGAATATAAGCCCGCAGCAGATGCGGTCCACTTGTCCGTCACGTGTGATCAAACGCCTCAACAAGTTCGCTGCTGGATGGCACGCTCGAATACGAAAGACTTCCGGGAGTCCAAGTGGACGTCGCAGTTGATGAAAGCCAACAGCGATGACTTTGAATTTGACGCAAGTCGCGACGGCGAGTACTTGGCGATGTTTGGTGAAGTGGTCATCGATCAAGAACCCGTCGACGCGTTCTTTTCTACCAACTTGCAGGTCTTTGAACCGAAGGCTAACTGATGAATCTAGCCTACAGGTCGAGCGAGTCAAGTTGATCGATTAAGTCATCAAATTCGTCGTGTTTCTTCGATGCATCAGATTGTTTCGCCAAGCGTTCGCTGATCCCAGTTGTTAAACCAACCGCTTGACGTCCGGCGAGTATCAGTTGCTCGTCGCGCTCCCGCGCCGCCACGGCTACCGCGTCCTCGGCATCCTCTGGGGCACCGAAGAGCTTGGATAAATCGATCTTCATCCCACCGGTGTCAACGGGAGCTCCAGCGATCGCCGGGGTCTTGTGCTGCGGAAAGATAATCGCGTTTTGAGGACAAACACGACTGCAGGCTGGACAACCTTTGCGGCAGTTGTCGGGTTGCTCAACCACGATCGTTTCTACCGCATCGACGCCATACACGCCAAACAGGCAAAAATCGATGCACTCCATGCAATTCGTACAGCGGCTAAAGTCGATCACCGGATACCAACGTCGTCCTGGTTGTTCATCGATGGTGGCCACGGAGTTTGTGCCAAACAATACCCTCAGTGGCGAATCAACTTGGGTGTCCGCTCCGAGGTACGTATTGTTGGTCGGTGCGTTAAAGCGTGCCAGGCTCTCGTGGCTGGGGGCACCTTGCAACCAAGCCTGCTGCCGTTCGGCAAGAATGCGCTGGAATTCCGCCACGTAGTCGCTCGCTTGATTGCTGGCACGGAAATCGATGCAATAAATCATTCGTTCTACCCGCGGCTGACTGTCCGTGACCCGCTCTAACGTCTCCGCGTCCGCTGGCTCCTCAGGCTCGTCTTCGTCATCAAATTGCTGCTTGAGCAACACTTCGCCCACTTGGCCACCGATGCCGTGTCGGTCGAGCGTCCAGTGGGTGGCGCGGTCGAAAAGCCACGAGAGCACTACCAGATCGCCATCGAGTGAGCGCAAGGTCTGGTAAGTCTCGCTGTTTTTGGGCAGATCATACAGATGTGGTACTTTGAGCACGCGGACTCCCGCCACGCTGGCCGCCGCATCGGCGATCTCCTTCTCCAAATCGCGTTTCTCGGGACTCCGACTTTGTCCCTGCGAGATCACAATCGTGAGC
>JBBQRC010000294.1:0-6630 GCA_038215215.1 Pirellulales bacterium | reverse complement strand
CAGGGACATAAAGACCGCGTGGTAGATCAACTGCTGCAAAGCCCAGAATTTGCCAGGCGAGCGGCCAGAGAGATCGCCAGTTGGGTTACCGACGCAAGTAAGGCCGCAGGTGACCGCGCGGTGCTGCAAGACGCTATCGCGCAGCAACTTGAACGAAGTGACGATTTGCGGGCACTGGCAGTCGGCATGCTTGAGGTCCCGGTCTCGCAGAGCGCGGCGGATGAGACAGTCGCCCTCCCCAGTGGCCTGCTCGCCTTTCATCGATTTGCTTCCGATCCGCGCAACCGCGCTGAATTAGTAGCGAGCACATGGATGGGTGTTCGCATTGGCTGCGCCCAATGCCATGACCATCCACTAGATCACTGGACGCAGGACGACTACTTTGCGTTCGCTGCCTGCTGGGCGGAAATCGATAGCAAAAACGCGGTAACGCGGATTCTTGGTCGGACGACCAGTGATCTGCGCAGCGGCGCGGCCGCGGTCCCGCGTCTACCGGATGGCACGCTGTTGCAATCGGCTGCGCAAAGCCGTCGCTCGAGTACAGCGACTAGTCAATCGCCATCGGCCGGTCATGCGCCAGACGGTGCATCACCGGTCAGCCTACCTTTGGATGCAGGCTTTGTAAGATGGCTCTGTTCGCCAGACAATGATTATCTCACCAATAATTTGGCCAATCGACTCTGGCACTGGTGCATGGGACGCGGTCTCGTTGTGGAGGCAGATGATCATCGGGAGACAAATCCGCCCGCAATTCGAGAATTGTTAGCGTTACTTGCTAACCGCCTCAAAGAAAACAATTATCGTTTGCAACCAACCCTGCGCGAGATCGTCCTGAGTGACGCTTATGCACGCAGCCAAGTGCTTCCAAGTGAACCATCGACGAACCGAGAGCTGCAATACAAACTCTTGGCCGCACGTTTCCCCAAAGAGATTGATTTCCCCAAATTTGAGGATTTGGCAAGACAGGCCGTGCAAAGGCCTCGAGTGGACAAGCGCCAGGCTGTGGGCCAATCGGATGGAGATGCCGAAACAATGACCATGATGACCATAGCTTCCAGCAACGAGTGCACGCGCTACCAAGTTTGCCAGGACAAGTTTTCAGAGAATCTTGACATGGTCTCAGGTGGCACGTTGCAGCAGATAATAGCGCAAGAAGCGGAGCGGTTGAGCCACGATTTGCAAGCTGGGCTTGCATCAGGCGACGAGTTAATCGCGGGTATCTATCAACAGCTATTTGGCCGTCATCCAGATGAAAGCCAATATGTAGTGTGGCAGAGCTACTTCACATCGACTGAGTCCTCCGAGGCCGGTCAGCGCGAGCTGATCGCAGATATTCTGTGGAGCCTACTGATGAGCGCTGAATTCCGAAGCTTGCAGTAGCGATCACTCGATATGACCTGCGGCTTGGCCCAATCACACTCACTTTGTTCGAACTCTCGCAGTTTTTTGGACTGCTGCGACTTGTCGCAGCTTTCATTTTCAAGCGGGTTCAACACCCGTGTGTGAATTTTGTGACACCCCAGTGGTCACGACCTAGAACAAAAACAGCCAAGCGGCTCTGGACGTTGACGGAAAGCCAAAGCGGTGATAAATCACCGCACTCCAAAAAGTGCGAACGTCGAACTTAGACGCAAAATGAGTGCCATTTGGCTTGCGCCGTCACACTTTTCGCAACCCGCTGCGCTGGAAAGCTTTCTTGGGCAAGCTGTCTCGAGTACGTTTGCAACCGACCAGGACCTCACAGCACAACGTCTCATGGCGGACCACTGCCGCGCTTCATGCGGGTTGCTGATATGTTCTGCAGATGGTCTGCTGGATGCTAAGAAACATAGCAAGTCAAGGCACCGCCCCCCCAGCTGGGAGTAGATCGCGAAAAGATTGTTCAGCGATTATGAAGAATATCAGTTGAAATGACGCGGGGGACTTCTACAATCAACCGCAATGCTCTATTCCCAACACGGTGGTTAATTCCCCCTTTGCTGGGTGCCGAGTCGTGATGATTGCATTGCCGTCTTTTTGTTTCCTGAATTGTCTCAACTGTTTTTCAAGGGTTTGCATTATGAAAACGGGTTTCGGTTCGCCGAAAGTTCGACCAGCTTTTACGCTTGTCGAATTGTTAGTTGTGATTGCAATTATTGGGATCTTAGTCGGGTTGCTGCTCCCCGCGGTCCAGGCCGCTCGCGAGGCCGCGCGACGCATGCAGTGCCAAAACAACCTTAAGCAATTGGGCTTGTCTGTGCACAATTTCGAGTCAGCTTATAAGAAGATTCCGCCGGGTATGATTGCGGAGCCGAACCTTGATAATGCTGACTTCGGCAATTATTCGTTGGTTGGGCACTTGGTTTTCTTGCTGCCATTCATGGAGCAGGACAATCTGTACAAGCCTTGGTCCACCAGCGTTAATCTAGAAGTGAAGGCATACTCCAAACCATTCAATACCGCTACGGCTGCGATGAGAATGCCTTGGTGGGAGTACACAGCAATCCTCGCCAATCGCAACAAGGCCATCAACACGTTGCTGTGCCCATCTGACAATGCCGCAGTCACGATCGTTGACGGGGACGCTTCGATCGGAACGATTTTCTACCCCTCGGGCACGACGGGCAGCGTTGGCTACTACTACATGAATGGCCAACTTCCTAGTCCAATTGCTTCTGACTTGCACGTGACCAATTATCTTGGTAACGCGGGTCGTTGGCCAATCGACGCCTCAGCCACGAGTCTGGGCGCTACCAACGGCCCATTGGCCGATCTTTACAAAGGCCCGTTCCGCACCATGCGTCAAGGCAAAATGGCTGACATGACCGACGGTACTTCGAACACGATTCTTTTCGGTGAAGTTACCGCCGCGTTCAACGCCACCAACCAACGTTTGCGTTCGTTCGCCTACTCGGCTGGTCCACTGTGGATGCACTGGAATGCCAAGAGCTTTGGTGGTGTTCCGTATGCAACCAGCGTGAAAGCTTGGAATCGCTACAGTAGCTACCACACTGGTATCAACAACTGGACTCTTTCGGACGGTTCGGTGAAGACCGTAGGTCTGACTGCAGATGCGGATGTCATGCTGCAGTTGGGCGGACAAGCTGACGGACAGACTATCGCCAACATGCCTGAATAATTGTTTCTAGTAACTTCATCGGAGAAAAGAATGCGGTATTTGAAACCAGTTTTAATCTGTCTGCTAACGCTTTCGCTGTACGGCGGGTGCTCGAGCTCGGCACCTGCACCGGCTGCAGTAAGTGCAGCACCAACTGGTGGTGGTGAGGAAGCTAAGCCACGAAACTCGATGATGGGTGACCCACCTGCGGAAGCTCCGTAGAGTTGTTGGTGAAGAACACGGCCCCAGCGGCTGTGGTTCTTGGTAAGTTAGAAATAGCTGATAGCCGGTCGGAGAAATTCGACCGGCTTTTTTGTTTGCATCTCAGCGAGTTCGCAAAACACCTGTGCGCACCTTCTGAGTCACTGCTTTTCAGATCTGGCCAGATGAGACTACCGTCCGCGGAGCAAGCCGGGGTGAATGTCGATGTCCAGAGAAGCAAATTCGCCGGCGGCAACTTTTTCCCACGCGATCGCGCCCATGACTGCGTTGTCAGTGCACAGTTCTGGTGGAGCAAGCAACAGTTCAAATTTCTGATCCGCGGCCAGTTTGAACAGACGCGCGCGTAGAAGTTCATTAGCCGCGACTCCACCGCCGACACACAATCGCTTTAATCCCGTGTGCGCGAGCGCTAAAGCGGCTTTGCCCACTAGGCAATCGATGGCTGCCAATTGGAAACTGGCAGCCATGTCGGCCCTCTCTTTGTCGCTGAGGGCCAATATCGAAAAATCTTGTTTGCCGGTGCCAGCAAGCTGATAACGCACAGCGGTCTTCAAACCGGAAAAACTCAGATTGAGCGTCTTTTTGTCCGTTAGCAGCGGCCGTGGTAAGTCATATGCGGTGGGATTTCCCAGCTTCGCAAGGCGACTCAGGTGTGGGCCACCTGGGTACGGCAAGTTGAGCATGACAGCCACTTTGTCAAAGGCTTCCCCAACCGCGTCATCGATTGTTCCCCCGAGGTATTTCCAGTGGTTGGCGGAATGGCAATGATACAGATTGGTATGCCCGCCGCTGACGACGTATCCGAGGCAGGGAAAGATGCTTTTGGCGCAGCCCAATTGGCAGGCGTAGACGTGTGCCTGAACATGATTGATAGCCACTAGGGGTTTGTCCCAGGCGACGCACAGCGCCTTGGCTGCAGCCATTCCCACGATGAGCGATCCGGGGAGGCCAGGTTCCGTCGCCACTGCCACGGCCGCCAAGTCTCGCCGGGGGTCGATTCGTGACGCTTCAAGTACCTCCGTGATGATGGGAACAATGAGATCGAGATGCGCTCGGGCGGCCAGCTCCGGAACGACGCCTTGAAAGCGCTGGTGAATTTCCTGCTGGCTGGCAACGGCAGAGGCCAGCACACGATGATCGCGTGTAATGATTGCCGCCGCCGTTTCGTCGCACGTCGTTTCAATAGCTAGAAGCGTATTCAAAGGTGGGTTCATGTGCGCGGTTGTTGTTGCGATGCGCAGTGGAATGCACCCAGCCCCCAAATCAGATCCGAAGCGTCCAGCGGCACCAGCCTACGCTGCGGTAACAATTGCTCGAAAAGTCGCAGCGCGGAGTGGTCCGTCGGCTCGTGGCGAAAGGTGGGAACGATGATGATATCGTTCGCTAGTAGGAAGTTGCAGTAACTCTCAGGAACACGCTTTTGATCGACAAACCGCGGTGGTGGTGTCGGCAGCGAGTGAACCACCAAGGGTTTGCCGTCGGCAGCAGTCGCTTTGCGAAGCAATCGCAAATTTTCTGCTAGGCCAGCGTGATTTGGGTCGCTCACCGAGCTGCTGGTGGCAGCAACCACGATTTCAGGGGCTACAAAACGGGCGAGTTGGTCAATGTGGCCATCTGTGTCATCGCCCTGCAAGCCACCGCCATCGACCCAAATGACATGGACAACACCAAGCTGTCGCTGCAATTCCGCCTCAATCATGGCTTGGCTCCAACCAGGATTGCGCTGCGGACTTTTCAGCACACTGCTGGTGGTGAGTAACGTCCCCAGCCCATCCGTCTCCAATGCTCCACCTTCGCAATACAACGGCGATGCGCTGCGCGGGCAACCAAGCATATTGCAAATCAGCATCGACGCCCGCGCATCGTCGTCAAAAGGTGGATACTTGCCACCCCAAGCATTAAATTTCCAATCGATTCCCACCAATGAGCCGTCGTCAATGCGGCGTACAAAAGTGGGGCCAAAATCGCGTATCCAACAGTCATTCGTTGGAATGGTGTGGATGGTTACGTTCGGGATGTCAGTCAGTATATTGACCGCTGGTCGCGGAATTCCTGGCGGACCGCTTAAAACGTGCACTGCTTGTACGCGACTCAACTCCGTAATAAATTTCCGAAAACAATCGGGGATCGGTGAAAATCGGTCAGGCCAAGTCTGAAGATTGTGCGGCCAAGCAATCCACGTGGCAGCTTGGGGCGCCCATTCGGCAGGCCAGTAATAAGGACTTTGAAACTTCATAGCAGGCTTCGTGGAGTGGAATTCGAATGCTGAGGGCCTAAGATAAGTTTAACGTGAACCGATGTAACGACTGGTGAGATCGGAGTAAGCGTCGATGCGGCGGTCGCGGAGAAATGGCCAATGGGTACGTGTCGTATCGAGTTGTTTTAGATCGCAGGGAACGATAACGATTTCTTCCTCTACATGGCTGGCCCGATATAGGATTGCGCCATTGGGGCCGGCCACAAATGAAGCACCCCAAAACTGTAAACCGCCTTCCGAGCCAACCCGATTGGCCGCACCGACAAAGACGCCGTTAGCGATGGCATGCGCTCGCATGGCGGTCTCCCACGCCTCATGCTGCGTCTTCCCGTGCTCTTCGCGCTCAGCATGAATCCAGCCAATGGCGGTGGGGTAAAGCAGAATCTCGGCGCCGCTGAGCGCAAACAATCGAGCCGCTTCGGGGTACCACTGATCCCAGCAAATTCCGACTCCCAAACATCCAAACTTCGTTTTGGCGACCGTGAAGCCGAGATCGCCGGGCGTAAAGTAAAACTTCTCGTAATACAGCGGATCATCAGGAATGTGCATCTTGCGATACATGCCGACCAGTTGCCCATCGACATCAAATGTAACTGCAGTGTTGTGGTAAAGTCCATGCGTTCGCCGCTCAAAAATGGAGCAGGTCACTACCACGCCATGCGTCCTGGCCGCCTCCTGCAGGCGTTGGCTGGTCGGTCCGGGCAGCTCCTCGGCCAAGTCAAAGTGAGAGTAATCTTCCGCCTGGCAGGGGTACTGCGTATTGAAAACTTCCTGCAAACAGACGATATTCGCCCCCGCTTTCGCAGCATCCGCGATCCGAGCAACCGCTTTATCAACATTTTCCTGCTTGTTCGTTGTGCATTGCATTTGCACCAACGCCAGCTGTACCACTTGCAGATTTCCCATACTCGACTTGTTCCCAATCCAACGACCGGCCCTAACCGCGAACGCGCGTGGTGAGTTTGCTAATCAAGGCGCACCATAAACCAATCAATAATGCTACCAATCCCAACGAAACAGACAACCTATGAACCGTGCTATCTTTAAGTCCGGT
>JBBQRC010000293.1:0-6630 GCA_038215215.1 Pirellulales bacterium | reverse complement strand
TCGCGTATCACGTTCTACGCGGCCGATTGGACACGCGATTAGACTTAGGTTTCTGGTGCACGGCACACGTGACCGGATACACGTTCGAGATGTTTCTCGACGACGCCTTGCAACATTTAAGCGACGGAAAATTCGACAAACGATCCAAGCCCGATCCCACCGAACGAGTCTCCGAGCTTTTGAAACTGCTGCAAGCAAGGCGTATCTTGATCGTCATTGACGGTTTGGAGGCCTGGTTACGCCAGACAAGCCAAACCACCGATCGCTCCGATCTGCACGATTCACGACGTGGGATAGCCGAGGGGCTCGACGAATTTCTCGAGCAAGCGAGTGGCTTGGGTAACGGTAGCCATGTCATTGTCACCACGCGGGTCACGCCTACCGTCTTGGATGATGTTGAACTTGCCACGATCCCGGTCCGAGAGTTGCACGAACGTCACATTGGTCTCGTGGGGCTCGCGCCGTTCGCTGCCATCGAATTGATGCGGTCGCTCGGCGTGGCGGGAACAGAATCCGAAATGACAACCGTTGCGGAACGATTCGGTTTTCATCCGCTGGCACTAAAAGTCGTTTCCGGGTTAGTCTTTGAAGAATACGGTGGGAGATTGAGTGAGCTCGAGTCACTCGACGACGTCAACCCAGAAGTCGCAATGCAGCGTCTATTTTCGCAAGTAGAATCGCGTCTCCCAGCGCCGATCGAATCGAAGCGTCTATTGCAGATAATTTCTCTCAGCCAAGCCGCGCCAAGCATTGAGGCAATCAAAGAAGTAATTCAGGCGGACGCCGCTTTTGACGCCAAAGCGGCCAACAGCCTCCGGCGTTTGCTGGCATCGCTATCGCGGTATCAATTACTGACGATTGAACCCCATACTCAATCAATCCTCGTTCATCCCCTTGTTAAGCAACACTTCTCGGCTGCCGTGAAGGACGACGACGCCTGCTGGATTCATAGGCAATTTCTAAAACACTATGCTTCTTTGCCTATTCAGCAGCATCCCACCACACTGCAAGACGTCGGGCCACGTCGACTAGCAGTAGAACATGCGATTTTGGCCATGGATGTTGAACAATGCGCTCAGTTGCTGTTTTCACCATTGACGGGTACGACGACATTCTCGCGTTGGTTTGGAAAACACGGACACTTTACAGAGGGTGCGGAACTGCTGCGTCGCGTAGGGAAGCTTGATGACGGAGCGACTCGGTATCGGTTTCTCATTCCGCGTTCGGCTTTATGTCTGCCTGTCGGAAGGCTTAAAGAAGCTGTCGACGACCTCAACCAGGCTATTGAAGCCTTAGCTCAGAACCAAAGCGAATCAACGATCCGGCGCTCCGCAGAATTGGCCGGGGCATTGATGAATCGAGGTGACGCCTACCGTCAGCTTTTCCAATATGACCAAGCACTTGAAGATCTTGCTCGCTCAATTCAATTGTTTACTGAGCTCGCGCAGTCCGACGAACGATATTTTTTCTTGCTTGCAACCGCCACGATGAACCGCGGCCTCGTGCTCCGCGAAACCTCATGCGTTCCACAAGCAATCGACGATTTTAATACGTCCATCGAGATATACGAGTCGCGACTTACACCGGAGCTGAATCGCGTCAATCAAGAACTGGCCGGGGCTCGATCGAATCGTGGAAACGCGCTTGCCGATCTAAGAAAATTGGACGCTTCGATCGAAGACTATAAGGCGGCGCAAGAAGTTTACCAGACGCTCCTGGATATGGGGCACAGCGAATACACTGGGCATGCGGCGCGGATGATGATTCTGACTGCAGCGGTACGACAAAAATTGCAATTGCATTTGCAGGCGATTGCGGAGGTCGAGCCGGCGATCGAGATTCTGCAAAAGCTCGTTGACGCCGAGAAAATGCACTTCGCACCAATGCTCGCGTTTGGATTGATGACGCGTGCTTTATCCTGCGCCTCCATCGACCAGCAGGATCTGGCGAATCTGGATAGTACCAGGGCCTTGAAAATCTATACGAAGCTAGTTACCGACGGGCGCGTCGAATTAAGTGGTCAACTTATCCAAGCGCGATTGGTTTCTTCGTTCTGCCACTATGCATCAGGTGATTTGCAAGCGGGGCATGAATACTATCAGTATGCCGTCGACGAAGCGGTAAGGATATTGAGTCGCAGGGAGCGAACGATGGTGATCCTTTACACCCTGACCATTGGCGACGTGTTGAAGCGTAGCAACCCAGATGAAGCAGCTGTTATGCTTATGCAAGGAATCAATGCTGCCGAGAATTCACTTACACAGTGGGAGAATGGTTTTGATGCATTGAGAGCAGGTCTGCTCGCGTGGTTTGAAACGAACCCTGATTTTGACGCTGTTCGCGACTTGCCTGGCTTCGACCACGAGGCTGTTCGAAGAGTGAAAATACTTGTAAAGGCGGTCCCCGAGTGATATAAAGGCTGGGCTGAGATTCTCGGTCTGAGCAAAGCTTAAGCGGTATGTCCATAAAAGGCGCAGCGGTCGACGGTCGCGAGTCGCTTGAGGTGCAATGTGTCAGAACTTCGCAGTACATCACCCGATCAAGTGCCAACGTACTATGACCCGTCCGCTTCGGATCTTGAGGCAGAGCTCAGGCGCATGTCAGCCGGTGCGCCCACGACGAGAACTGTATCATTGACACTCCCTCAATCCATGCAGATGGTGCTGAATGGGGAGATACAGCCGTTCGAGTTGTATCAACAGCTTCCGCTTGCACTGAAGTCTTTCTTCGACGAGAGCGCGAGCAAGTTGCAAGGCGAGACGTTTCAGCGTCTAACGATTGATGCGCAAAGGGAGTTGATTCGAGCGATTCTTGAAGTCACCAATAGTGCTACTGATTCTCCTGCCGTTCCAGCGCAGACGCCACGCGCACAAGTAGCGCACAGTGTCATTTCGACGGAGCGAAAAACAAACAAGACGGCTCCCGTCCAACTTGATCGAGGACGGCGTCAAAGATCTTTGTCCAAACTTGCGATTGCGGTTTTGCTGCTCGCGGCTTTGGCAGCGACAGTCTATTGGTATCCATCGATGGGAAACACTTTGACGCAGGAAGCGTCGGAAGCTATGCATGCACCGAGCTCCACGCAACAATCGCAAGCCCCACCACAGGAGGAGCTGAACAATCGGGATTTGGAAGCAGTTGCCGCAGAGGCGTCGCCAACGCACCCCACTGAAAAATCGATGCAACGAACTTGGACCGACATCAACGATCGTCGTGTCGAAGCCACGTTGGTCGGCTATCGACGGGGTCAAGTCGAATTGATGACCGGTGATGGTGAGGTCAAGGCCATTGCGATCTCCAAATTATGTCAAGATGATCGTGTATTTTTGTGGGAGCTTGCCCGTGAGAAGTTGGGACCGTTCCCACTTTTTGAAACAAGGATTTGGACTGCGGCTAAGAATTCCACCGAAGTAAATGCAGCAGTGATAGGTCTTCAGGAGGACAACGTCCTATTGATGCGTAGTGATGGCCGATGTTTTAATGCCAAGCGAGAGTCATTCAGTCCGGCCGACCAGTCCTATCTTTCCGCGGTTGCTGACATTCTATGAAATCATCGAAACTCCCCCCAGAGCGCAACATAACAGTCCGTTTGCAGTCACCATTGAACCCAGGCATTCGCTGATGCCTTCGCATTTCAGGCATCGTTTACGACCGCTTTTGGCCGATCACTTTTGGCCGGTCACTATTTAATCAGAACCTCAAAAGGCAATTGAGAAAGTGCGTTGTCTGGCGCAATCACGGTAAGATCACTCTGGCTCGGTCCGAGTTGATCGAAGAGTAGCGAACGCTGGACAGTAAACTCAGTGTCCCCACGCTTCTTGTGTCCAACGAATTTGGGTACTTGCCTTATCCTACCGCAGGCGGTCTGGGCCCCATGCTAATCCGCCTGATTTGCCCTATATCTCGGAGAACACTGGATGGCTCATAGGGAATAGAATAGAAAAAGCAGCAATTGCATTGTCTCGAGGTGAAATACGAGGGCCGTCAGGCGGCGGTGGATACATGGCAGCTCACAAGCTTAGCGTTTTCGTCAGTTCGACCTCGAAAGACCTGGCGAGTTATCGCCAAATGGTCCACGCGATGCTTTGGAAACAAGAGATCTATCCAACAATCCAAGAACATCTTCCTGCGGATCATCGATCAATCGCGACGGTGCTTCGCAATAAGATCGCTCAGTGCGACGCTGTGATTTGCCTTGTCGGACCCTACTTCGGTGCCGCGCCTTGCGACAACTTGGATCAATCTTACACGCAGTTGGAATACCACGTCGGCCGCGAGTTGGACAAGAAAGTTTACGTCATCATGACTGATGATGACTTCAAGCCCGACCAGGAGGTGAATGAAACGGCCCGTCAGCGTGAATTGCAAAAGCAGCATCGCCAATCGCTTTTGGACCAACATAAGACAGCGTTTTTTTCCAGGCCGGAACAGCTCACTTCGATCATTTCTGAGCTAGTCCCCACGCTGCTGCAACTGATCGGGAACCACTCAGTTTTGTATCGGCATCCAGCGCCGCTGCCAAAATACTTCGCAGGCCGACATGATGAATTGCTGCAGCTTGACGAAGCGTTGCGGCAACGGCAGCCCGCTCCAATTATGGTTGTCGGAATGGGTGGGCAGGGTAAAACTGCCTTGGTTCGCCAGGCCCTTGAAATAACGAAAGGCCTGCCATTCGCGAGTGGATACTGGTGCACCGCTGCACGGAAGGATTTTACGTTTGATGATTTCGTTGACGACACGCTGGGATACTTTGACTGCGAATCGTTTGACAAACGAAGAATTCCCGATATCCGTGCTAGGACGGATCGTTTAATTGTGGTTTTGCAGCAACGACTATTGCTGATTGTGATTGATGCAATCGAGAATTGGCTTGAAGATCAAAACGATCCACTTCATGCTTTCCTATCTGAGGTTTGTGGGCTTTCCAGTGGCAGCCACTTGATCATGACCAGTCGCGTCATTCCGGATGCATTGGAACAACATGCCTGTTGTGTGATTCCGATTCGCGAACCGGGAATCCATTTTGGGCTGGAAGGACTCGACGATTCCGCCGCAATCGCGGTATTACGAGAGTTTGGGGTGCACGGGCCAGATGGGCTCATGCTAGAAGCGGCCAATGCCTATTTGAACCATCCGCTATTCTTGCGTGTACTTGCCGGCCTACTTGTTCAGTGTGAAGGAGGTCGAATTGAAGCAGCACCCAACGTCAGCGTACTGGATCCGATGCAGCAGCTTCACGAACTTTTCAAGCACACGACGGAGAAATTGCCAGGGGGAAAAAGATCGAGAATGTTGTTGCATGTTGCCGCGCACTTTCACGAAGACCCGACGCTTGAAATGCTGTTTCAAGTTGAACAGTTGCTCCCACGGTATGGCGGGATTCCGGGCCCCCTTCAACGCCAACTTGCTAAGATGTTTCCAGTTTCATCAAAAACTATTGAGAAACTACAGCAGCAGATCATTATTCTCGGCAAATGGAATCTGCTGAGTTACGACAGTGCTCACAAACGTGTCAGCATGCACGCTCTCGTTAAAGAATACTTCGGTAGGCCGAATCGTCGAACGCGATCGATTCACGCTCTATTGTCACGCCTTTACGCTGCAAAACCCATAGAATCTACCGCGTCAACCTTGCGCGATGCTAGCGCACGTCGATTAGCGATCGAACATGCCTACTCTGCTGGAGACCACGAACGGTGTTTCGACCTGGTTTTTTCTCCAATGACCCGTCGTTACAATTTCGCCGAATGGTTAGAAGCGTGGGGGCACTTTGCAAGCGGTGTGGAGTTGCTTCGCCAATTGACTGAAGGGACTCAACCCATTCACAAAGTTCAAATGTTGGCCGTGATGGGATCGATGCAGCAAGCATTGGGCGACTTGCTGTCCGCGAGCGAGTCGCTCGATGCTGCTGTCCAACAATCGCGACTTCTAGCGGAATCGCAACCCAAACGAGAACAGTCTTTTCTAGCTGGTGCGTATCTCAATCGCGGCAACCTCAATCGCCAACGCAGACGCACGACGCAAGCGATTGCCGATTATGAAGCCGCGATCTCGGTTCTGGAAGAAACTCGGCCTTCACCTTCGAATACACACGAGGCGACCACGCGTTTGCTAGCCAGCGCTTTTAGCAATTATGGCACCGCACTACGAGATTCTGGGGCATTGACTGCTTCGATCGTTCAATACGACAAGGCGATCGTTTTCCTCGCGTCAACAGAATCAATCGACCGATCGTCTTGTCAGCGAATTGCACTTACTATCGAGTTAAACCGCGCGATCGTGATTGCCGAAAAACAGGAGTGCAAAACGGCGCAAACCGAACTGCTGGGATTGGCGGATCGTTATGAACAAGCAATTGCGGGTGGTGCCGTAGAACTAACTGCACCCCTCGCGTATCTCCGCTGTATTTTAGCAACCTCATTGAACGACCTTGGTTTGTCTATCCAAGCCATCACTCAATTGGATTCCGTTATTGCAACTTATTCTTCATTGATCGAAGGTGGCAGAACTGATCTTGAACCCAAGTTGGCGTTGGCGTTCTTAAATCGCGCTCAAGCATATCTCGATGCCCAGCACGTCGACGAAGCCATCGCAGATAGCCGGCTTAGTTATCGCAAGTACGCGAGACTT
>JBBQRC010000292.1:0-6641 GCA_038215215.1 Pirellulales bacterium | reverse complement strand
GAGTTTGACGAAATCAAGGCTAAGGTGGCCGAAACAGAAGCCAAGCTGCATAAGCGGCTTGAGTCTCAGGAAGAATCCGTCGACCTGCAACTGAAAATCATGATTCGGGAAGCCAACGGTCTCGGCTTCTTCCCCAGTGCGAACGTCGGACCTAACAGGTCCGCCACGCCCACCACGAGCCTCATGGGCGGCGCGAAGGGGCGGACATCTGCACCACAACCTCCCGGCTCATTTTGGAACGAATCTGGATCAAATAAGGCGCGGGGATGATGCGATCCGACCGTAACTGAATAGACGGGCTGGACTGGGAGCCGATTGATAGTGGCTGGGAATGACTTTGCCCAGAAAAGGATGGTTCGACAGCGAGTAATTGGACTGTATTTTCCAACACCGTTTCTGCGTCAGAATCCTATCTTTCCAGCGACAAGTAAATCGCGGGGGGCGACAAATCGTTCGGTATGCGAAGTTCCTAAAGATTTTGCAGCAATAAAATGCCCGATATCTTGTAACACTTTCGGGTTTCGATCGACTAGTTGGGTAATTCGGTACCAGCAGGATCACCATCGAGTCGAAAGCTCCCCATGTCCACAGTTCACCACTGCCTGTGTCTCGCTCCTATTTTGCTGCTCGCGGGAGCGAATGCTTCCACGTGCTGTGCGCAGGCTGATAAGTCGCCATCTGTGGCTACCAACGATGACCTCAAATTGTCTCAGCTACAGCAACGAGTTCGGAGTGTAGCCGAAAAAGTACGGCCGGTCGTCGTGGCGGTGGAGCAGGCATCTCGCAATAGCCAGCCCGCGGACCAGCATCACAAGCCACTTGCTTCTGGGGTGATGATCAGCCCGGATGGACTCGTGCTTTCCCAATACCATGTGACACACATGGTTGACTCGCTGATTTATGAAAAGAGTTTCGAGCCGGGAAAGCGAGTGAAAGTCATTCTTGCGGACGGAAAAGAAGTGGAAGCTGAATTATTGGGGGCGGATCGAACGTCAGATCTTTCGCTGCTACAAATTGTGAAGCCGGGAAATTACCCCTGCGCGACGATCGATTCTTCAACGACAGCGAACGTCGGAGAATGGATTGTCCAGGTTGGACACCCTATGGGTTATCGGGTTGGGCGTCCACCGGTCATTCGGCTCGGTCGTGTGCTTTGCCGCGACGAAGACTCTTTCGCCACTGACTGCAGAGTCACGGGCGGCGACTCGGGTGGACCGCTCTTCGACCTGAACGGTCAACTGGTAGGGATAATTCGCAATAGCTCTGGGACGGATCGGCTCGACGCAAGTGAGGCGACCGGTCGGGGGTTCGAATTGAATGCCTGCTCAACAATGTCGCTGATCCATTCATTGATGCCCGAAATGAAAGCGAAACAAGTTCGCGTATTGGACGGTGAATTGTTTGCCCGAATCGTTCAGAGTCTGCAACGCGCAAAGTCTCTCGAAGCAGCGCAGTGGACGCAGGGATCGGAAGTGAGGAATCGATATCGAGAGGTCGTAAACAAATCGCGGCAAAGCGTCACCGTGATCCTAAGCGGTGAATCCGAAGTGGTGGCGCTTGGCACGATTGTTGACTCAGGCGGACTGATTTTGACGAAGGCCAGCTCGTTGCCCGCCGACCCAAAGTGCCTATTGCCCAGTGGCAAAATCGAGGTCGCGGAAGTCCTCGGAGTCGATCCTGCATTTGATCTGGCGCTATTGCGAGTGAACGCATCTGACTTAAATGCAATCGAGTGGTCTGAACAACTGAGTCCGGCCGCAGGAACTCTGATTGCAGTCCCAGGAGCTGGTGAGTTGCCGCAGGCGATTGGCGTCGTGAGCGTACCGCGCCGCGACATGCAAGGACCATTCCCAACAAAAATGTCGCCGACACCAAGAGTCCGTGCGGCGCTTCCCGAATTGATTGGTAGCGCAGTTCAAGGTCGCGGATATTGGGTCGAGTATGTTGAGGGAGCAGCGGCTGAAGCAGGGATCGTACCCGGCTATGTCATTTTGCAGATCGGTAAGTGTCCGATGCGAAGTCACCAGGATCTTGCCGAATGTGTGCGAGGCCGATGGGCGGGAGAGGAGCTGCCTCTGCGATTGTTTCGTTCGGGTAGAGTGGTGGAATTGACTCTGCAATTGCAACCATTCGGACAGCCTTCATCGCGTATTCGCGATAACTATCCAACCGTATTTGAACACGATGCTCCAGTAATGCCACGCGAGTGCGGCGGGCCGATTGTTGGGCTGGACGGCAAAGCCATCGGAGTCACCATTGCCCGTATCGGCACTCAAGGCTGCATGGCCATACCGGCTGACCATGTTCGTGAACTCTTACGCGACTTGCAGTCAGGAGCTCTTGCTAAGAACTGGATCAAGCCCGTACCTCGTGCGCAAGCTGCCGACAATTCCGACATAGCAGCCCGAAACGCTGGCAAGGCAGTGACCATCTCTGCTGAGGAACTCAAGAACCAACTCGCCAAGCGCCGTGATCGTTTCAAGAGCCTTTTCGTCGAATACGACGTGGTCACGGAAGCTCATGTCAAACCGCGCCTCCTAGCATCCTGGAAACTCCACAGCGTTCGCGACTACCAGGAGTCACTCGTCGTGGCCTTTGCTGGTGAGAAGCGATTCACACAGGTCAATCATCCGGAAATACAAATCCTCTATGCTCCGATGGATCGCGTTACAGCCGATCCAAGTGCTCCTAATGCTCTGGCACAATCAATTGAACAGGAACGCCTGTTCGCGGACAAAATGAAAGCGAACGGAAAGCTTGATCACCTGTTCATGAGCACGCGAGCAGAAGAGACGAAGTATTTATTCGATGGAGAAAAGTGCTTCATACAGGACGAATTTACAAGCGGTCGCATGGAGGAATCGCCCATTGCAAAGTACTACTCGCCGGACATCTACCTGTCTGGTCTTGGCCTGCGCCCACTCGATCCAAATCCGCGACCCGAGCAGAAGCGATTCCAGTTAGAATACTCGTTCCCAGAGAACTTTGCGCAATACAAGTCCTCTCACACGATGCCCCTTGAAGATGACGTCGATGGATGCGCAACGATCGTCATAGAAGCAACACGAGACAAAATCGAAAACGGAAGCACTCTGAAGTTGCTCGACCGGATTTGGTTTGACGCAGAAGTGGGATATGCGCCGAGGAAGTGGGAGCGATGGCAAGATGGCAATTTGTCATGGCAACGCACGAATACTCGATTCAGAGAATTTGCTTCGGGTTGTTGGCTACCGCTAGAGAGCACCTGGACTCACTACGCTCCGCCGTGGGTAGCAGAGGAGTTTCGGTCGATGCCTGCGTATACTTTCAACATGCAGCTTCGCATGGCGCGAGTCAATGATGTAAGCGAGAGCGTGTTTCGACCTGCGGGAAAGTAACGCTTGGTTACGGACAATGACATAACTTTGCGATACGGCGGTACGAAGCTATGGAACACATCAGGAAAGCAATCGAAGACCATGGCGATGCCGTCTGGCAGACGGCCTTTCGTTTATTGAGTAACGAGGAGGACGCGCTTGACTGCTATCAACAAACCTTTCTCGAAGCTCTGCAAATCGACCCCAAAACCGTTCGCTCCTGGCGAGCGATGCTATCACGCATTGTGACCGCGAGATCCATCGATCGGTTGCGGCAGCGTTACCGAGACCGGCGTCAAGTCTCCAACAATAATTGCGAGGCGTTTGTGTTTGACTCGCCCGGCCAGCGGCTACTCAATGCCGAACTGATTGCAGAGGTTCAGAGTGCTTTGACGGAGCTACCGAATCAACAGGCTGAAGCCTTTTGTTTGAGGCACCTCGAACAACTCACGCACAAAGAGATCGCTGAGCAACTTGAAATTGATCCAGGACACGTTCGCGTGTTGATTCACCGTGCAACGCTCGGAATTCGCGAGTTGATCGAGCCGGACGATACTACAGCCAAGACAACAAAGACAAAGCCAAAAGGAGATTAAGATGGTAGCCGCTGAAGATGAATCCGATTCAACACATCTAATTAGGACGGTAATTGCCGCTCTCAATTCTCAGTCCATTCCAGATCGGCCTTCAATTGAACAGACTATCCAGTGGGTTGACAGACACCAACAACAAAAACGCAAAAACGTCAGTAGTCATGGTCTCAATCGCAGAACGATTTGGCGCGTTTTGATTTCTACGGCTGCTCTGGCAGTGACGCTCTTGTGCGCACTTACGTTCAGTGCATCGTCACAGAACGCATTTGCGCAGGTACTCGCACAAATCAAGCGGGCTGAAAATGTGCGTTTTACCGTTGAATCGACGGGCGGGGCGATGCCTAAGTTCGTTGCGTCAGCGACCGCAAGGAGCCCAGATGTTCTCCGAATTGATTTCGACTCACCGGACGGTGTGACGACAAACATCACGAACTACAAAACGAACGAGCTAGTCTCGTATCAGGCCAAAGCCGACAGCGCGAAAGTCGATTCGATTCCGCACAACTCTATCGGCTTCGACATCGTGCGGCAACTGCGGAAGCTGGACGTTGATCCACAACTAATTCCCGATGAAGAGAACAATATTGAAGGATCGGATTTGTATTCGTTTGCTGAAGGTGCGGCCACGGGACGGTTATGGGTCGACCAGAGTTCGAAACTTCCCATCCGAGTCGAAACGAAACTTCCTGATGAAGTTGGCGGCGGGACTCTGATCTTTCGAGATTTCAACTGGAATGTTGAGGCCCCAGACAGCCTGTTCGAGATGCCGCAAGGACGTACTGTCACTCGCAGCAACATGCTAGCCGAGCCAACGGAAGAGGAACTGGTTTCAGCATTCATGCTACGCAACGCCTTCACTCAGAAGCCCTATCCAGAAGACTTTCTTGTCGGTGAGGATGTCGGCCTACGCCTTGGGCGGATTGCGTATGCTCTCGGGAAAACCAGAGAAGAAAACTCCCGCATCCAGGCTGCGACGCTTGGTGACCATTTCGCAGAGATCGGCCTGAGTCCGGCCGAGTTCCGGGACGCAGACGCCGTCCAACGTCGGATCGACTACCTATGTATGAAGCTCGATCAATGGGAGTCGACCATCCGACGAGCTGGCAAATGGGTCGGTGGTGGCGTGCTACCGGGAGAGCCTAAGCTGCTCTGTTGGTGGCGAGACGCGGGAGGAATTCGAGTTCTCACCGCGGACTTAACCATTCAAGACGCCGAACAGCCACCGAGTGAAGAATGATGACAAACAGGTTTTCTCAAACTAGCGTCGCCGCGACGCTGATTTCGTGGAGACTCCCAGTTTCGTAAACCCAATGGCTCCATCGTGCACAGAGTTACTTTTCCGAGCCTGATCCCCGGAGCCCATGAGCGGCCTTTCCAGCACCCTCCTCTTCGCTCGATTCTGTACTTCCCAAACCCGTCACGCTTGAATCTTCGCGAGTGAGTGCAAATACTTCGCTCCAGTCTACATTTCCCGTCCCGGCCACTTCGTCACCCTTTCATGTTTTCGCGTTTAGGCAGAATCCAAACCCGCAAACGCCGAATTGTGACGGCCAAAGACGGAATCTATAACCGACCAACCGAGAATCGATTCGGTCTAATTCAAATTCGCTGACAGCAAGGAGACAGACATGCAATTGCACCGCAAGTGGCTCACCCTCGGTTTTCTCGTTATGCTTGCGGCGACGGTTGTTGCGGGCAAAGACGACTCCAAGGCACAGAAGAACCCAACGTGGCATCCGCCTATCTGCGCACCAATTCACTACGCAGACACCGCAGTGATTCTTGCCGACAGCACCGGTGTCGCCTGCGTCACATTCTACTGTCCTCCAACAATAGAATACGGCGTGTCTGCGACATCCGATCTGGTGGAATATCGATATCGCTATCGAGCCAATAATGGTACAGAGACATCCGGTAATGGGTTGCTTTACGAGAAGTACAAGCCGGTTGTTGATGGCGATAATACTGGTGTCGTGGATGATGGGGGAAAGTTGACAGTTCTTGCAGGACACTTTCAGGTGGAATGGTCTCAAGCAGATGCGAATCAGGGCTGGCTGTACTACGCCCCCGAGAATCAGCGATTGCTATTCGCGGCTTCACGTGACTGCGACAAACTGAAACTGAAACGGTTTACCCAATGATGCCAGCGAACAAAACGCTGTACCCGAGTTGCCGATCACGGGTTTTTGAAATGGAAGCTTGCTCGCGGCAACCGGGTTAGCGTAGTCGTTATACTCAATCATTGGAGTTCATGTGCTGATGCTTAAAATAACTGCGATTGTCGTCATGCTGTTTTCATTGGTTGGATGCCGTGATTCAGCGAGTGAAATTGGTTCCTCGGAGAAATCACCAAAGCCAGAGGTGGTCACACCGGAAGTGCAAGCACCTCCGACTGGCTTCGATGGTCATGCGAAAACACCGGTAACATCTGAGGAGGCAGGCGTGACTCAGATGACAGCCATTGAGTGGGTGCAGATGTGCGATGAAAAGGGGTACAGTCTCAGCCACTTGAATGGAAAGACTATCCAACTTAGCGGCGTCGTTGGAGATGTCACTATAGCAATTCAGCCTGACTCAGACACTCCGTCCATTCGGTTTGAGGACGTGAACGGATTTTGGCTTGGGCTTCAGTGCGTTATTCCAGGGCCGCCGCTATGGACAACCGTTCGGCCAGGACAAACTGCGACGATAG
>JBBQRC010000291.1:0-6650 GCA_038215215.1 Pirellulales bacterium | reverse complement strand
CTAACTAGGTCGGAATCACATCGTCATGCAAACTCAGCTAAATCAGTCATTTGCATCCGATTTTAACGATCTGCCTGGAGCGGCAATTCAAAAACACTGTGATGCACCCGCCGATGCTGGGCAGCAGCCGAGTTACGATTCGAACCAACTGCTTTCAGTCACAAAGTCCCCATTATTCGTTGATTGGAATCTTCATCATCCAGATGGCGCGGATGCCTCACTTCAGGGGCTGGTCAGAGAGTTTGGTGTGCGACTTGCTGCAGAGGTTACTTTAGGGAAAACGTTGCCAGGCGGGGGCGTCGCACAACTGATTTCCTCAAAGCTTGGTGGAGCACAAGAGCAGCCGACTCTAGCCTTGGTCGCGGGAATTGTCGAAGCCAGCTTGGCGAAACAGTCGCTCCTGGTCGCAACGGCTGAGAATCACAATTCCGGTGTGCTGAACTTCCTGCGTCAAAACACGGACCTCCGGGTGGTAGTTGGTTTTGCGGTCTGGCTACGCGTTAACCCGCTCGAAGCCCCTTACGGTTTGTTGATTTGTCAATCCAATGGCCACGAAGTCGATGCATCTTCGCTTGCCCGATTGCCGCTCCTGCAGAGGGAATTCATGGATTGGATGCAAGTTTGGCATGCCTGTCGCCACGCGAGCGATCAACATAAATGGACGGTCATTACCGCGCGTTTGAAAAAGCATCGCCGCGCTTGGACCGCAGGCTTGATGGCTGTCGCCATGGCCCTTGTATTTGTCCCTTTTCCTTATTGGCCACAGCGCGAATGCGTTGTCGAGCCCTCGGCCAAGCGGTTTGTGGCGAGTCCCATTGAAGGGCGATTCCTGCAATCACAGGTTCGTCCCGGCGACGTCGTTACAGCCGGTCAAACGATTGGACAACTCGACGACGAGCCGCTGCGGTGGGAATTGGGGGCAGCGGAAGCCGAGCTGCAAGCTGCTCAAAAGCATCGCGACAGTGCACTGGCCAACAAGGAGGGGGGGAAGTTGCGATTGGCGCAGTTCGAACAACAGCAGATCGCGTTGAAGATCCAATCCCTGCAATCGCAGTTGCAACAACTTGAGCTTCGTAGTCCCATCGACGGAATTGTTTTGCAGGGCGACTGGTTTCGCAGCCAAGGCGCACCTGTCGCGCGGGGAGATACGTTGTTTGAGATCGCGCCACTTGAACACATGACGGTCGAAGTGCATTTGAAGACGGAAGATTTGGGAGAAATTAGTGTGGGCGATCTGGCTACGCTGCGTGTTGATTCGGCAGTCGGCAACTCTTGGACGGGCTCAATTTCGCGCCTCGATCCCCGCGCTGCGGTGATCGACGACCAAGTTTGTTTCGTGGCCGACGTCGAAGTTGATAACAGCGAAAATCGTTTACGCCCTGGTATGCAAGGGACCGTACGTATCTCGACCGGCTACAAATCCCTGGGCTGGCTAATCTTTCATCGACCCTATCGATGGCTGATGAAGAATCTGGCATGGTAGGGAAATATTTGTGACTCAACCATTACCAGCACTCAGACGTGACCTCAAGTTCACGCCTCATCGCCAACATGAACAGGTGTGGTACGCCATGGAAGATCCCATGACGGGCCGCTTTCTTAGACTGGGTCGTCAAGAATATTTGGCGGCCATTTCACTGGATGGAAAGCGCGACGCTGCCGCCGTCATCGAGGCGGCCAAAGCGGTCGACGACACCTTTTCGCTGACGGAAAAATCGCTGTTGCCCTTACTTGGCTGGTTAGCTCGCGGGCAATTTATCGCCAGCGGCCAAGTGGCGACGCGCGGATCACAGGGAACCACCCTGCCGCACAGCTCCAAATGGGTGTGGGATCCCTTTGCAGCCCGCTTCCCCTTGATCAAAGGTGCGTATGTCGAAAAACTGGCCTGCTCCCTGCAATTCCTAGTGCACCCATACAGCGTCTTGGTCACGCTGCTACTGGTCGTTTTCGCGTTCGTCAGCGTGATCGCTAACTGGCAGGAATTCTTTGCCTTCACGGAAAAATTATTTGTCGCCGAGGGCCGCGTGTGGTGGCTAGTTGCTTGGTTGTTATTGAAGTTGGTGCATGAATTGGGGCACGCCGTAACGGCCATTAAGGCGGGCAGTCAGATTCGTTCGGCAGGGATCAGTTTCATTTTTATGGCTCCCGTTCCGTTTATTGATGTCTCAGATTTATGGAGCATCTCCAATCGCTGGCAACGCATACTGTGCTCGATGGGAGGCATGCTGTTCGAGATAACGGTTGCCGCCGCGGCCGTGCTAATCGCCTGTGCGGCGGATGGCGATGCAATTCGCTACTTGGCCTGTGCGATTGCCATTACGGGAACCTTCACCACCCTCGCATTTAATGCTAATCCATTGGTACGTTTCGACGGCTATTTTATCTTGGCCGACCTCGTGCAAAAATCAAACCTCTGGGGAGACGGTCAGATCGCCGCTCGGCAAGTATTGAAGCGGTTCTTGCACCCCTTTACGAGCCCTCATCCACTACCGAGCTGGCCCATCGCACTTTACGGACTAGCCTGCATGATCTATCGCTTGGGGATGCTGCTGGGACTGAGTTTCACCGCCTTGCTAGTCTGGCAAGAATACGGCGTCATTTTGATTGCCTGGGGTTGCGGTGCTTGGTTTGTCATCCCGTGGTGGAAGGGGCGTAAGGCTGCCAAACTCGCTGCGCTACAATCGCCGCGCCCGTCGCGCGGAATGAGTCACTGGGGCTGGGTCAATCCCATCTTAGGCGTGATCGTTTTTGCCGCCATCTTTTTTTTGCCCGTTCCGATGCAACCGCGTGTTCCGGGGGTGGTGACACCGCGCGAACCGACCTTTCTCCGCATCGAGACGGAGGGCTTTCTGTCGGAGCTTCTGGTCGATGAACAGCAGACGGTCCAGCAGGGGGAACTGATTGCACGATTTGAAAATCCTTTATTACATCATCTGCTGGACAGCAAACGCGTGGAAGTTGCGGGATCCATCGAGTCCATTGCAGCCATGCGGGCGCGGGGCGAATTGGCGGAATTCCAGGCTGAGCAGGCCAAGCTGGCTTCGCTGCAGGAGCAACTGGCACAGTTGGAAAAACGGGTCGGCAATTTGGAGATCCGCTCACCGGTGAGCGGGACAGTGTTGTCGAGTGACCTGCGGCGGCAAGTGGGTAAATTCTTCACGGCCGGAGCCGGTCTGGCGTGCATCGGCAAACCTGGAGAATTCGAAATTAAACTTGCTGCTACCCAACAGGAACATGCTCGGCTCCAGCAGTGTTTGGCAAGCGATATTGAGGTGACTAGTTCCAGTTTTCATCAGGTTGTATGTACCATCGATAAACTGAATTGGCGCGGAAGTGATCTCCTTGACGAACCTGTGCTGGCGGCCTCCTACGGCGGGCCGATCACTGTCGCCATGAGTGTGCCTAACCATCCTGATGGCGGTATCAAGCTTTCTGAACCGCGTTTTGAAGTACGCCTGCGACTCCAGTCAACGCACTCGGAGCAACTGGTTGCCGGCCAAATCGCCTGGGCCCATTTACCGAACTCGTCGGCCCGATTGGTCGATTTTCTTTGTCACTGGGTCAATAAGAAATGGGAAGCTGCTAAACGGCTCAACAAGAACGGCTGATCTTCGTGAATCGCCCCCGTTGCGGCTTGCGCGGCACCGCTTATCATAGCCCTTAGGTATCTGGCGGAAAAACCTTACCATCACTTTTCGCCTCGCTTCTTCAACTTGGTAGCGGGGCGGCTGAGATGTGCCCGGCCTCTAGTTGGACTGACACCGAGCGGAATTGTTGATCGAAAGAGCAGGAACTGATGTCAAAAGACTCCCCTAAGCAATGGTTTAATCTCGAAGAGCGTTTCTTTTCTGAGCTCGATCAGCAACTGTTGGCCAAGCTGCAGGCCGAACAAGCCAATACTCAGACTGCCGAAACGATCATGAGGGTGTCTGGCATCAACGACCAAAAACTCGCCCAGGAGATAGCGTCCATGGGGGTGACAGTGGAAACGTTGACCGCATTTCGATTGGTGCCTCTCGTGGCCGTCGCGTGGGCGGACGACCACATGGAAGAAAGCGAACGTTACACCATATTGCTTGCGGCCGAAAAAGCTGGTCTCAACGAGGGAGAACCCGCCATGGAACTCCTCAAGGCCTGGACGGCTAAACGCCCCACGTCTGAATTAATGGATACTTGGTGTGAATACGCGAAGTCGCTGTCGCTGTCGCTGAACGGTGAAATGCGAACCCTGCTCAAAAAAGAAATCTTGGACCAAATTCAAACTGTCGCCAAGGCGGCGGGTGGGGTGTTGGGGTTCGCTAGTGTGAGCGCCTCTGAGAAGGCGGTCATTGATCGCATCGAAAGCGCTTTGGCTTGACCTTTGCTGTGTGGCTTGTCTATTTAAGCACCTCGGCATAAGTTATCTGGCATAACGTTGTTCAACCGCGTGGGCATCGCCCCGCGCTTTTCGGCACAATCGCGGCCCGCTGGGCACGCGGTTAAACGAAGAAACTTCTGCAGAGGTGCTTAAGGGGTCCCAGGGGAGCGATTTCGAGGCACCAGCTCAGCCGAACAACTGACTGATAGGGCTACCGTAACTGATGGGTAACGGGCGCGATAGAGTGTCGGTTACCTCTGTGGCGGGATCGATACCCAGAGCCCAATACAGGGTGGCTGCAATGTCATCGGGCCGGACTGGATCGGCGGCAGGGTAAGCGCCCTGAGCATCGCTTGCCCCGTAGACCGCACCTCCCTGCACGCCACCACCGGCCATCAAGACGGTATAGCATTCAGGCCAATGATTGCGTCCTTTGCCATCCCGATCTCCAATTTTTGGACCTCGTCCAAACTCACCCATCCACAGTACCAGCGTATCTTCCAACAAGCCGCGGCTGCGTAGGTCGGCGATCAAGGTTGGCACCGTTTGATCCGTGATGGGGAGCAACCGATTCTTCAGGTCCGTAAAATTGTCCTGATGCGTATCCCAGCCCTCGCTCCCTTTGCCACCGATGCCGCTGGAAAAATAGACCGTCACAAAACGTGTACCGGCTTCGATTAGACGCCGAGCGATCAAACACGACTGTCCGTAGGTAGTGTGGCCATAGGCGTCGCGCAACCAAGCGGGCTCACGGGAGATATCGAGCGCTTGCTTCAGCCCAGGCGCGGAAAGGATCGACATGGCTTGCTGCTGGAACTCGCTCAGCCCCTGAGCAACGCTTGAGCGCTCTTTCAAGGCTAACTGGGCATCCACGATATCCAACAATTGCCGGCGGCGATCGAGTCGAGCTAAGTCGACGGAGGCTGGCAACTCTAACTCTGGCAAAGAAAAATTGGGTGAGTTCGGGTCAGCGCCGAAGAAAAACGGATCATAACCTTTTCCCAAAAAACTGGCGTGCTGCCCCGGCGTAGTCGAGCCGTCACGAACCACGTGTGGAAAAGCTACGAAGGGTGGCAGGCCAGGTTGTGCAGCCCCTAACAACTTAGAGACAACGGATCCGTAGGCGGGATAAAGATCCAGCGAATCGCGCAGCCGTTGATCGTCGGTCGGTGGTGCTTTGCCTGTCAGGCAATAATAACCGGCAGAGTTATGATTCTTCATCTTGTGATGCACCGACCGCACCTGAGCCCACAAATGCAGCGATTCGGCCCAGCGTGGCAAGTGCTCACAAACAGGTAGCCCCGCTACAGATGATGCAATCGGCGTGAATTCACCACGAATGCCGCTGGGAGCCCGGGGCTTCATATCGAACGTGTCGATGTGACTTGGCCCACCATGCTGATGCAAGAAGATAACGTTCTTAGCGCGGATTCGCGGAGCCGCAGTTACGGCCAACCTTGCTTGGTGACTGTCCGCTCCTAACACTCGAGGTAACGTCAACCCGGCTAATCCGAGAGAGCCAATGCGTAATAAAGAACGTCGGTTCCCCATCCATTGCTGGTAGTTCGTACAACTGTGCATAATTTTTTCCCCAACAAGTCAGCCTGTGTTCAAGGCAAGTCGTGCCAGCCTGACGTTCCAACGAACTCAACGAATGAGTGCAAACTCCTGGCTATTTAGTAGTGCCCACAGCACATCTTCCATCGCTAAACGTTTGTCGGTCGCTTGCGAAACGTACTCGGTCATGGCGGTGATTTCAAGCGGTTGTGGCAGGCGGGTCAGCGTCGCCAAATAGAGTTGTTCAAGCGACGCGCGGAGGTCGTGCGATTCGTTCAGCAGTGTTGTCAATCGATTGTGTGAACTTCCGAGTTTCTCGCGCATATCAGCGCCATTGACCAATACAAGTGACTGCCCCAGAGAAACCGAATCAGACCGTTCACACTCGCAGGCCAGCAATCGATTGGGCTTACCAAACGTGGCCAAAAATCCACTACCCGTCGGCACCAGAGCGCGTGCGGTCGCGCGCATTTCGTAGGAGGTGTCGGACGTTTCATCTTTGTTCTGCCCCATAACCTGCGTCACATCGCTGAGCGCATCGTAGAGAACTTCTGCCGACATACGTCGCAGGGGATATCCGGCGAACATAGCGGCCGCATCTAAACCGTGTGATTGAACATCTTCGACGGCAGCACGGGAAAAGGTACGACTGCTCAGAATCAGCCGCGACAAATGACGCACTGAGTAATTACAGCGTATCAACTCATCAGTCAAGAAATTGAGCAGCTCTGGATTG
>JBBQRC010000290.1:0-6676 GCA_038215215.1 Pirellulales bacterium | reverse complement strand
GTGACGCTGCCGATCGGGCTAAGTTGATGTTAGTCAAGCTGGCTGTGGACCTGGTCGGACGTTCACCGACACACGCCGAATTGCAGCAGTTGGCCAGCGGTCGGACGCTCCCCGATATGGCTCAGGACTACATCGACTCCGAGGAGTTTCGGGATTTCTATTTCCATCGTATTCGGCTGTACTTGGAGAGTCAGGGCAGCACTGAACAAGATGAACCGGTTCGGTTGTGGTGTCATGTGGCGTTTAATGACCTGCCGTTTCAAGAAATCCTGACGGCCAACTACACCGTGGATGAGCATGGTCAACGCGTCGAACGTCCGGAGTTTCACGGCCGCACTGGCATTCTGACTACGCCCGGTTTCATTCAGGGCAAACCCGGCTTACCCCATTACAATTACGCTGCGCAGGTATCGATGCTTTTCCTTGGTTACGTGTACGAGGTGCCCGCGGAGATTGTTGAATTGCGCGAGGGGGTGACTGCCTTAGGGACGACGGATCCGAATTCCGCCTGCTACAGTTGCCACAAGATTCTCACCCCACTCTCGTTTCAACGCTTAAGTTGGGACGATGACGGCAAGTATCGCCAGGTCAATGACGATGGTTTACCTATCGATGCCAGCGATCAAGGTTGCGCAGAGGACTATCCGTTTGTCGGAAATGGATTAGAGGCCTTTGCGACACAAGCGGTGCGACAAGAGCGCTTTATCCGCACTTTGATCAATACCCATTTCAGTTTTTACTTCGGCCGTCCCATGCGACATCGAGACGATGAACGTGAGCTCTACAAACGGTTGTGGGATCATGTGCATGCGCACCATTTTCAGTTGCGCTCTTTGGTACATGCTATCGTAACGTCACCCGAGTACCTGGCAAACCAGTACGCCAGCCCTTAACCTCGGGCCAAACCCCAAAGAAAATCCGGTAGCTCAGTCACATTAGGCCAGTCACAGTAGGGCCACAGACCCCGGGACTGACCGGCTCGTCACTCGATCGCTCTGACCGCTTAAAATTTTCGATGTATCCGACGGCCTGCCAGCAGCCGCTCCAATACTGTTCCAAACCACCTTTGGCTGGTATTGTAAGGGGCTCAAATTTCTTATTGCCAGCAGCGGATGCTTTGAAACATGCAATTTCACGCCACGACGATACTCTCCGTACGCCATGGGAATCAGGTGGCTCTGGGGGGAGATGGGCAGGTTACGCTAGATAAGACGATCGTCAAAAGTGACGCGACCAAAGTTCGTAAGCTGGCGGGTGGGAATGTGATCGTTGGTTTTGCCGGTGGGGCAGCGGACGCCTTTGCCTTGATGGAGCGATTTGAGGCCAAGCTCAAAGATTATCCCGCCAACTTGCCTCGTGCGGCTACCGAGCTGGCGAAGGAATGGCGCAGCGACCGCGCACTGCGTCGACTAGAAGCGTTATTGATCGCCATCGATCGCCGTCATAGTCTGCTGGTCAGCGGCACAGGCGACGTAATTCAGGCGACCGATGGAATTTTGGGAATCGGTTCCGGGGGCCATTATGCAGTCGCGGCGGCCAGAGCGCTCGTGCGCCACAGTCAACTGGAGGCCCGCGATATCGTTCATCAAGGACTTACGATCGCCGGAGAATTGGACATCTATTCCGGTGGGACCATTGTTGTCGAGCATTTGGAAAGTGAAGGATGAGTGAACCTTTTCCGGCCATGTGCCCTGATTCTTTAGACATCGCCAACTTATCACCTCGGCAAATCGTCGCCGAGCTGGATCGTTACATCGTGGGGCAGGCAGATGCCAAGCGGGCGATCGCCATTGGTGTGCGGAATCGTTGGCGGCGCAGCCAACTGAGTGAAGAATTGCAGGCTGATGTCATCCCTAAGAACATCCTCATGGCTGGACCAACCGGGGTTGGGAAGACCGAAATCGCCCGACGTTTGGCCAAGCTAACCGGCGCGCCATTTCTTAAGGTGGAAGCGACCAAATACACCGAAGTGGGTTACTACGGTCGCGATGTCGAGAGCATGATCCGCGAGCTCATCGAGAACGCAATCAATATGACGCGCGCCAAAGAAAAGGAGCGGGTTCGACAAGAAGCGGCCAACCGAGCGGAGGAGCGACTGCTCGATTTGCTGGCTCCCCCGCGGCGCGGTAGCGAAGACGTGGACGACGAGAACAATGAGAACGATGAAGAAGCAATCGCACGTGGCGCGCGGACGCGTGAGAAGATTCGCGACATGCTACGTGACGGCTTAATGGAAGAAAAATCAGTCGAATTCAATATTGAACAAAAGAGTTCACCGATCATGGTGGGTGGCGTGGGGCTCGAGAATATGGATCTCGACCTCCAGGGAATGTTCGAGCGGTTCATGCCCAAAAACAATAAACGTCGCTCGATGTCGGTTGCTCAAGCAAGAAAATTGCTGACCGAACAAGAAGCGGACAAGTTGATCGATGATGACAAAATCAGTGCTCGAGCCATCGAAGTCAGCGAGAACCTGGGCATTATTTTTATCGACGAAATCGATAAGGTTATTGCCAGCGAAGGTAAGAACGCAGACGTGTCGCGACAGGGCGTGCAACGCGACCTGCTGCCGATTGTGGAAGGTACGACCGTTCAAACCAAACATGGCTATGTGAAGACGGATCATATCCTATTTATTGCCGCGGGTGCCTTTCACAATGGTAATCCGAGTGAGTTGATGCCCGAATTGCAAGGTCGATTTCCTATTCGCGTCGAATTGAATGGCCTCACCAAAGAAGATTTTGTGCGCATTTTGACTGAGCCCAAGAATTCGCTTACCAAGCAGTATCAAGCGCTCATGGCCACGGAGAACGTCGCGCTGGAATTTACCCCCGATGCGATCGAACGGATCGCCGAATATGGGTTTCAGACCAATCAAACAACCCAAAATATAGGAGCGCGACGGTTGTATACGATTCTCGAAAAATTGCTCGAGGAACTGAATTTCGATTCATCCGAAATGGGCGGTCGCAAAGTGGTGATCGACGCCCAGTATGTCGACGACCGACTTGCTCTGATCTGCCAAGACGAAGACCTTAGTAAGTTTATACTTTAGGTCGGGAAACCCCAGTTGAAGAAACCCAGTTGAAGAAACCCAGTTAAGGAAACCCAGTTAAGGAAACTCCAGTTGGATTGTTCCTGTTGACTAGATGGAACGTGTCATGAGCCGTGTGCAGCTAATTTCTCGAACGCAACTGCGCCAATTGTACGTTCCCAGTTTCGTCTGGCGGGTGGCGGGATTTGCGACGATCAAGTTGCTCAACGCGTGGATGTCGACCTTGAATTATCGCATGGTACGTTACGAACGGCAGGCCGATCCGGCTGATGAACTTTTTGCCGGACCGGTCATCTTCCTTTTCTGGCATGAATACATCCCCTTCCCAATTTACATGCGCCCACACTGCCGGCTGGCAATGTTGCTCAGCCAGCATCAAGACGCAGAGATCCTCTCACACGTGGCGCGGTTTGCCGGCTTAGAGGCGGTGCGCGGCTCCACGCATCGCGGTGGGACCGCGGCGCTACGCGAGCTGTTGGATCGCGGCCAAGGGATGAATCTCGCTATCACCCCAGACGGCCCACGCGGACCACGTCGTCAATTGGCGCAAGGCGCCATTTATCTGTCCAGCCGCTTGCAAATTCCCCTGGTGGCGCTCGGAGTCGGCTACGACCGTCCCTGGCGAAATCGACGCAGTTGGGATCGCTTCGCCTTCCCCCGACCGTTGAGTCGCTGCCGGGCTGTGTTGGGGCCCCGGATTCAAATTCCGCCTGATTTGGAGCGCGAGGAGATCGAAGTTCATCGACAACGTATGGAGCAACATGTCAACCAGCTGACTCAGTTGGCTGAAGATTGGGCCGAACAGAAAATCGATATTCCCAATTCGGAGATATTATTTCGCTCGCCGCCGCGCTCCAACTGCATCGATTCATCTGAATTACCATCGCTTTTCGAAGCATCTCAACGCTAGGTTACGCGTATGCACGATGATGATGACGAAGACCTGGCACGTGGTGGCGGCGACGATCGACCGCTGACCATCAGCCAACTGAATCTGCACGTCAAGCAACTAATCGAAGGCTCGTTGCGGCGGGTCTGGGTAACCGGTGAAATCTCAGATCTGAGTCGCCCAAGTAGCGGTCATCTGTACTTTACGCTCAAGGATCAGCACAGCCAAATCCGCGCTGTGATATGGCGCACCACCGCCCAGCGTCTACCCTTTGCGTTGAAAGATGGCTTGTCCGTTATCTGTGGAGGCGCAGTCGAAGTTTATGCACCTCGCGGCAGCTACCAGTTGATCATCAGCCAAGTGCAACCTAAAGGAATTGGTCCACTCCAACTGGCCTTCCAGCAGTTGCATAAGAAATTATCGGCGGAAGGGTTGTTCGATCCAAGCCGCAAGCGCCTGTTGCCGAAATTTCCGCAACGCATGGGTTTCGTGACCAGCCCTAGCGGTGCTGCGCTGCACGATTTCCTAGAAGCAGGTCGAGCGATTTGGCCTAACATGCACCTGACGATCATCCCGGCTCGAGTGCAGGGTGATCGCGCTAGCGAAGAGATCGTGCGCGGAATTCACCTGGCCCAAAAGCTTAGCCCCGCACTCGACCTGCTTATTGTCGGTCGCGGTGGAGGCAGCATGGAGGATCTGTGGTGCTTCAACGAAGAGGCTGTTGTCAGGGCGTTGGCTGCGTCGAAGATTCCGACGGTTTCCGCGGTGGGGCATGAAATTGATGTAACGCTCAGCGATCTGGTCGCCGACGTCCGCGCACTCACCCCCACTCAAGCCGCTCAGCTTGTGTTGCCGCGGCACGCCGAAATCATCAATCACTTAAATCAACTCGCTGAACGTTCGCGAGGTGCAATTCTCGTACGCACCCGGCAAGTCAAACAGCGATTAGAGTATCTGGCGGATCGCAGCGTACTGTCGCGGCCCCATGAACTGCATAAGCAGCGTCGCCAGTTGCTCGACGAATGGGATCTCCGGAGTCTTGCCGCAATTTGGAAGTTGTGGCATGCCAAACAAGAGAAGTTAAGCGGCATGGCGCGCGCCACTGAAGCCCTTTCTCCGTTGGGCGTTTTAGCGCGAGGCTACAGCCTGACTCAAAAGCTCGATTCACTCACACCGCTCACTTCCGACAGCGAAGTTTCCGCCGGAGAACTCATTCAAACAACGCTGCACAATGGCATTGTCATTAGTGAAGTTGTCTCCAGCGGGCTTATCTCCAAGGGACCAAGTGCTGCCAAGCTCGAATAGACCATGAATCATCTTACGAGGCGCTGACTTCCTCCGCGGCAGGAATTGGCTCAAAAACAAACTGCTCGTCGCGGAAGTCGATGCGAACCGAACCCCCTTCTGCGATTGTTCCCTTAAGCAACTCGGTGGCCATAGGGTTTTGAAGCTCGCGCTGAATGACTCGTTTTAGCGGTCGCGCGCCAAAGGCCGGGTCGTAACCCTCCATCGCAATCTGATCGATGGCGGCTTCGGTCACTTGCATGGTGATCTGACTCTGCTCCAGTTGCTTTTCAAGCCGCTTAAGCTGCAATCCAACGATGCTGCGAATCTGCTCTCGCTTGAGCGGATGGAAAATGATCGTGTCATCAATTCGATTCAAGAACTCCGGCAAGAAGCGTGCATGCAGAGCTTCCTTGATAGCCTCTTGCAGCTCTTCATCCGTTGCACCCTCGGTGGTGATCTTCTGAATAATCTGGCTGCCGACATTGCTGGTCATGACAATCACTGTGTTAGTAAAATCAACAGTTCGACCGTGACCATCAGTCAATCGGCCGTCATCGAGGACTTGCAGCAGGACATTAAACACGTCCGTGTGAGCCTTCTCGATTTCGTCCAGCAAGAGGACACAATAAGGACGCCGTCGCACCGCCTCGGTCAGCTTGCCACCCTCTTCGTAGCCGACGTAGCCTGGAGGCGCGCCGATTAAACGGCTGACCGTATGTCGTTCCATAAATTCACTCATATCCAGTCGCACCATGGCCTGGTCGTCGTCAAACATGACTTCCGCGAGCGCCTTGCAGAGCTCCGTCTTGCCGACACCGGTTGGTCCAAGAAAGAGGAACGACCCGATCGGACGATTGGGATCTTGCAAACCGCTACGACTGCGGCGGACCGCGTTGGCGACTGCTGCGACCGCTTCTTCCTGACCTACAACCCGGCCATGAAGCCGTTCTTCCATGACCAGCAACTTGGCTCGTTCGGTTTCCAACATGCGACTCACCGGAACGCCGGTCCAGTTACTGACGACGTTGGCAATTTCGTCCGCGGTGACTTCCGTCCGCAATAGTTTTGCCTTTTCCGTTTGGGGCTGCGCCACTTGCTCGTCTTGGTCAATCTTGGCGGCCAAGACTTGACGCTGTTTGTCGAATTCAAACAAACGCTGATAATCAGCCTCGGGAACTGCTTGACCAGTTGATTGCTTCTCGCGAATTGACGTTTCCAGTTGCCGGAAACTTTGCTCTGCCAGATCGAGCTGCTTGCGGACCGATTGCACATCGCTCAAGCCGAGTTTTTCGCCCTCCCACTGCTCCCGCAAACTGGCCAATTCGTGTTGCAGTTCGTGCATCTCCGACTCAATGGAATGCAATTGATCGTCAGTGGACTCGTCGGCCTCTTCAGTCAGTTGCCGCTGAGCCAATTCGAGTTGCCGCAGGCGGCGTTGGGCAGCG
>JBBQRC010000289.1:0-6684 GCA_038215215.1 Pirellulales bacterium | reverse complement strand
TTCAGGATCATCACTTCGGCTTGGATGATGTCAACTTCGTAGACTGTGACGCTTATCTTGCAGGCGATGTGTGTCGACAGGCCGCTCTCTACTTTGATTGGCTGTGGGAAACAGCCGACGTTTTACCAGCGAATCAGTCGAATTCCTTTGGGAACGATCTAGTCGACAATCGACGCATGGGAATTCCGTATGGATTCAATCTGTCCCCCAAGCGAGTGGCGGCCCTTGAGAAGGCTCTGGCAGCCGGACTCAAGCGCGTGACTTGCGTATCGCCGGTTTAACATGCGGATCATTGCGATCGATCGCCGCAGCTTGTATCAAACGTCCAAGCCTGCCTCATTCACGATGAAAAAGAGTTTGACGGAGCACTAGTTAGAGTGTTTAGTCAACAGCTTGTTTGTCGTGAGCCATTCCTCGAGGCGATCCAAATAGTGGTCCGCGCCGCCGCCTTGGTTGACGAATCCGTGCGCGCCCATCTGGAACACATGCAATTCCACTTGGCCTTTCTCTGTGCGGTAGACGTTAAAAAGTTCAAGCGACCGTTCGACCGCCAAGGCGTCGTCCGCGGCCACGGCAAGAAAGAGCGGTGGCGCTGGCTGCGGTAGCTCCCTAATTTCACCAACGCCGTAAATGTTGGCCGCGAAATTCGGGCGAGTTTCCGTCGGACCGAAAATCGCGTCCGATGTGACGACGCCTCCCGCCGAATAGCCGATCATGCCGATACGATCTGGCCCAAAACCGAATTCCGCCGCCCGCGCGCGCAACACGCGGACCGCCTGACGTCCGTCGGCGGCGGCTAGCGACGTAATATCTTGTCCAGCCTGCGCCTTGTACGCTCCTATAACTGTTGGCCGGGTCGGTCGCTCGGGTGGTGTTCGCCTTTCGACCTTCGGCGCTCCGGGTCCGCTATAAACAAGGCGATATTTGAGGACAAACGCGTCGACACCCATCGCGTTCAACCGCTTGGCAACGTCCACCCCTTCGTAGCTCATCATTAACGTGCGGAATCCGCCGCCGGGCGCAACAATCATCGCCGTGCCAACAGCCTTGCTCTTCTCCGCGGGATAATAAAGCAGTACCGGACTCACGACATCCTAGGCCATCGGCATGCCAGAGGCCGACGTTACCGCGCGCTCTGTCCAATCCCAATTCTCCGACCCCGGCGCAGCCCCTGGATAAAGCGGTATCTCCACGATCCCTACACCTTCGCCGTCCGCCGCGAACACGTCCGCCGCGAACACGCCCGCCGCCCAAACCGCCTGAAAGAGCACCATCCAAACGATCAATCGCTGATTCATACCTGATCTCCATCGAAAGAATGAGGACTTGCCCACGCCTGACTCGCGCGGAAATCCCGACAACGTCCCTTATTTTAGCAAATCGGCAGCAATCAAGAATCCGGTTCCTTGGCAAGGGTAACCGTAAGGGTCGTTTTCGCAGGCGACGTAGCGGGTGAAAGTATTGCGACCGTTAGCCCACCAGAAACCCGCCCCGTCAGTGGGGTCGATCACGAGTTACTGTTTGTTCAACACCCCGAGCTGGATCATGGTGATATTGTCGTCTCCCTGTGCGTGAACCGTCACGATTGTCCCTTCCTGGACCTTACTCAAAACTTTTTCCGCAACTCCGATCAGCTTGTACTCGCCGCCGTCAATACTTTCGTAGACAGGGACTCCCGGCGCGAACTTATTGAAGTGCAAATTGTTTCCATATTTTTTGGTAAAGCGTTCACCGAGATCTTTGCCGAGCATCAGCAAGCGTTCGTTTTCGTACGACACAAAGGTACCAACCGTACTCGATTTTTTCGCGTTAATGTAAAGAGTGACTTTGTCGTTGGTAACGTTGACAACACACCACGTGCCGGGTGAGAGCTGCTTTACGGATGATGGCACGTCTGCGGGCACGTGCTTGCCTGCTTCGTCACTCCAGACACTTGTTACTGTATTCTTGGGGATTGGGAATACGAGCAGGGTGCCCGAATTTGTTTTGATCGAAAGCTTGTCATCGTTGAACGCGACGAACTTACCCCACCCGCCTTTGGACTGCTGATTGGCTGTAGTCGTAGTTTCTTTTTGAGCTATCGTGCTCGCTGTCGGCGATTGGGCAGCAACGATCTTCCATGGCGCGACGCCAATCACTGCGACCAACGCCAGTGCGATTACATAAACGAAAACGATTTGAGGTGACAACTGTTTCATGAAACGCATCGCAGACAGCCTTTTCTCTCGAGATCGGTGCGAGCCTGCCGCGCCGGCAGGCATAATAGGGATGCTAGACTACACATGTAGGCAATATGTTAACGTATGGCTACGCGCGTAGTCAAGTGGCCTTGTGGCCCCCAGGCGTGCTTGCGAACAACGCAATTTTGATAATCCTGAGTTTTCAGGCTGGCCGAGCATCCATGGTCTTTGCGGAGGAAGTTTTGGATTACCTATCCAGGCTGGATGCCGAGCAGTCATCTTGGGAGGGGCGGGGCGCAAAAGTTCTCGCTTCCATTCAAGCTCAACCTGCGCTAAGGTACAATCGCCACGGTGTCAGGCGTTCCGGATACCCTTTTTTGCAGTTGATACCGTTTCTGCACGTTGTTAACCGCGGATCCAGTCAGGTGATTTTCAATCGGGAGCCACGATGGGGCAGGAAGTTGACTCGCTACATTTTCACAAACAAGACTTTGAACGTTTTGAGCATTTCGCCAAGCACGAGTTGGCGCAGTTGAGCGAGTGGTTTGGCACTCAGCATTTCTCAACCGAGCGCGCCATCGCTGGACTGGAGCTGGAGACATGGCTGGTCTCTGAGGATGGACATCCACTAGCCATCAATGAACAAGTGTTGGAGCTTTACGGCGCGCCCGATGTTGTCCCGGAATTATCGCGGTTCAACATTGAGTTCAACGTGGCGCCGCAGCCGTTAATCGGCAAGGGCATCGAGGCGCTGGTCGATGAGTTGGCCAATGCTTGGAAAAAATGCGACTTGGCGGCCGGTCGATTGGGGGCTTCGGTGGTGTCGATTGGCATTCTGCCGACCGTCACCGAATCGCAGCTTAGCTTGGACAATATCTCACCCCGCAATCGCTATCGCGCGCTGAATGAACAGGTCATGCGATTGAGGCAGGGTAATCCCATTCGCCTCGACATAGTTGGTCGTGAGCAGATATCATTCGAGCATCGAGACGTCGTGCTGGAATCGGGAGCAACTTCGCTGCAGTTGCATCTGCAAGTTCCGTTGTCGCAATCGGTGCGTGCGTATAATGCGACGATCATCTTGTCTGCGCCACTCGTGGCCGTGGCGGCTAATTCTCCGTTATTGTTTGGGAAAATCCTTTGGGAGGAAAGCCGCATACCGCTTTTCGAACAAGCGGTAGCCGTCGGTGAGCCTGGGTATGCGCGGGTCTCATTTGGATCTGGTTATGCAATCGAAAGTCTGGAGGAGTGCTTCATTGAGAACCAGGATCATTATCCCACCATGTTGCCTTTGGTGCTTGAGCAGCAATCGCCGCGACTGGTGCATTTGCGTTTGAAAAATGGGACCATTTGGCGTTGGAATCGTCCGTTAATCGGCTTCGACGCGGAGGGCAAACCGCATTTGCGAGTGGAGCATCGTGTTATGGCGGCGGGCCCATCCTGCCTAGATATGGCGGCTAATATGGCCCTGTTTTACGGCTTGACGCAGTGGTACTCCACCACGGACTTGGCACCCGAGGCGACTTTGACCTTTAAAACGGCCCGCAAGAATTTTTACGCCGCAGCGCGATATGGTTTGGATGCCGAAGTGCAGTGGCTCGACGGCCGCACCTGGCGACTCGATCAACTGATTTTGCATAAGTTGCTTGATGAAGCCCGTCACGGGCTCGATCAATTGGGCGTCCACGCGGAACTTACGCAGCGCTGGCTGGCTATTATTGAAGCTCGGGTTGCCACCGGCCAGACGGGCGCGGCGTGGCAACGCGCTTTTGTGCGCAAGTACGAACGCGATGTAGCGCTGCTGACCCGTGAATACCGCGCACGGCAGCGCACAGGCGAACCGGTACACCAATGGCAACTGTGACGACCTTTTAGGAAAACAACCACGCGGTAAACTTGGTTGAGCGATCATTTCCTTGACGACTAACTTGAATGTGCCATGCTCCAGTTGACGATTCTCAACGAGTTTCCTGCGTCGCTTCTGACCGCGTCCGCGCGGGAATTGGCTAAGCATATATCTGGTCCAACCTTGATCCATCTGCCCGGTCATCGCCCGGACCCATTGTTTGTCTCCGTGCTACTGCATGGTAACGAGGATGTCGGCTGGTTGGCGGTGCAACAGATGTTGCGTGAGCATAGAGAGCATCGTCTACCGCGGGCGTGTTCGATTTTCGTTGGAAACGTCGCCGCGGCGCACAGTGGTGTGCGGCGACTTGAACACCAACCAGACTACAACCGAGTCTGGCCGGGATCAGATAGTCAGGGCACCGCAGAACATCAGATAATGCGTGAGGTGGTCGATGTTATGCGATCCAAACAAGTTTTTGCGAGTGTTGATCTTCACAATAACACCGGGCGCAATCCGCACTACGCTTGCATCAATCGACTAGAGATCGAACACCTGCAGTTAGCTACTTTGTTTGGACGGACGGTCGTTTACTTCGAACGCCCGCACGGTGTCCAGTCCAGGGCGTTTGCGGAATTTTGCCCCGCGGTTACTTGTGAATGCGGCAAGGTCGGTGACGCGGAGGGGGTGACGCACGCGGCTGAGTTCTTGCGGAGTTGCCTTCATCTCGCGGCAATTCCAACCAGTCCCGTCGAAAAGGGAGATATTCATCTGTTCCGCACCGTGGCCACCGCCCGTGTCAAAGCGGATGTGTCACTCGGATTTGCTCCCCAGCCGCAGTTTGAACTACTCTCGCCCACCGCGCGGCCCGCGAGTCACAGTGCGCCTGTAGAGTGTGATGTAATGCTCCGCGGTGACTTGGAGGATTTGAATTTTCAGGAACTACCTGTCGGCAGTGTCATGGGCTACACTCGCGACGCAAATCTCATGCCGCTGGAGGTGATTGATGACGCTGGTCGTGATGCCACCATGGATTACTTGGAGATTCGCGATCACGCTATTTTGTTGCGCAAAGAGGTCATGCCCTCGATGCTCACATTATTGGCAACGGTCATCCGGCAGGATTGTTTAGGTTACTTCATGGAACGCTACGCCTATGAATGAACGGATAATCACGTCACTATGCACCTGCAGCGTACGCAATATCCAGTAAGATAACCGCTAGTGCTTGCACCCACCCCAACGCTTCCTCAAAGGGAAATGTGCCATGTCCTCCCAGTTGCCGCGTCCCCGACGTATCGATTCGAACCTCACTCACTTCTTGGCAACATGCCTGCTGACGATCGCTGGCAATGTTGCTCAACTACGGGCGCAGGACGCCCCCGCGCAAACGGAGATTGTAGCTGCGGTAGAGCGACAGCCCATGGAGGCTAGCGTAATGCGTGTCGTCCAAGCACTTCAATTGGCCGGTAGCCCGCTTTCAGGAGAGCAATTGGCATCGTTGGATAAATTGCGGGGGAATGCCAACGATGCGACAGTCGTCCGCGAAATGCAGTTGTTGCTCGATCCACTGTGTCTGGCGGTCGTACACATTAACCCAGAAAGTCGCGTGAAGGTGGCGCACGGTTCCGCACCCGCGGTCCTGGACCAACGCGGTTGGTCGAACTTCTTGGTCAAAGTTATCAATGAAGGTGGGGTGACTGCACCGCTAACCTGTGCAAGTCCTCAAGCGGCACCCATGGTCCGCCGCAGCAGTTCTTCGCCCAATCCAAAAATCGACATTTCCCCTGCCGAGAGCGCACGGCGTTGGTTAGATATTTCGATGGTCACTTCGCAGCCCATGAACAAGACACTGTCCGGATTGGGAGTTGAGTATCGCATCCTGCAGCTGTATAGCCGCGATGCGGGCGAACGTGAAGCTACGTTATCGATGCATGTGGGGCAAGGGACGCAGGACCTCGGTTTTCGCAGTGAATTGCCGTTGCTCTTCCGCTGTCGTCCGTCAATCGAAGTGCCGCTGGCAATTCGGGATGAAGATGGCCGACCTACCACTTGCAGTCTGTTGATTCGCGACGCCTTAGGGCGTGTTTATCCCAATCCTTCCAAGCGACTTGCACCGGACTTCTTTTTTCATGAACAAATCTACCGCGGCGATGGCGAATCAGTCGAGTTAGCGCCGGGAAAGTACAATATTACTGCGTATCGTGGACCGGAATATCACGAATTGCCACTGCAGCTTGAAGTCACAGCCAACCAGCCACCCAAGACGCTAAATGTTCAACTCAAACGTTGGATTCATATGTCGAAGTTGGGCTGGTTCTCGGGCGACCATCACGTGCATGCCGCTGGCTGCGCGCATTATGAAAATCCTACTGAGGGTGTAAAGCCGGAGGATATGGTGCGCCATCTGGTTGGCGAGGACCTGAATGTCGACTGTGTTCTTAGTTGGGGCCCTTGTTGGTATTTTCAGAAGCAATTTTTCGATGGTAAGGTGTCCGCGCTGTCACGGCCTGGGAATTTGATGCGTTACGATGTTGAAGTGAGTGGTTTTCCGTCGTCGCACGCCGGGCACTTGTGTCTGTTAAATTTGACCGAAGATGATTACCCGGGTACGAAATCGATCGAGCAGTGGCCGACTTGGACGTTGCCAGTGTTGAA
>JBBQRC010000288.1:0-6690 GCA_038215215.1 Pirellulales bacterium | reverse complement strand
TGTCCGCCGCGGTCGATCCAGCGCATCAACGTCTGTCGGCCTTCACCTCCACCCAAAGACGCTCTCCGGCGTCAGAGGTGGAGCATCAAGAATCGCTGGTGGAGTTGGCGCTGGCTTTGGAGCAATTGCCGGCGCAGTACCGAGACGTGATTGTCTTGCGCCACTTGGACGGTTTGGCTTTTGATGAAGTCGCTGATCGCTTGAAAAGATCACCAGGAGCGACGCGGATGTTGTGGCTGCGGGCGATCGAACAACTTCGTCAAGCAATGGAGAAACATGCATGAGTAGTCAAGTTCTGTCATCAGCGAATACTTCTTCGGCGCGCAGCGTATTGGACTGGTCAGACGTGGAGGGAGCGGACCCACAGCGGCAGCGAATTATTGAGTTGCTGGAGCGCTACGCGAGCTTTCTGGATGAGGGTGATGAAGTGGGGGCTGCCGGTCTTTTGGAGGCTCATCCCGAATTGAACGGCTCATGGTCGAAGCACTTGGAAAGTTTACAAGCGCTGTGTCGCGCCACCCGCCGGGTTGCGCCGCGAGCTGACCGGACGGCGGTGGACGCTGAGGTTGATTCGTCGATTCTCGGCGACTATCGGCTCAATCGCGAAATTGGTCGCGGGGGCATGGGTATTGTATATGAAGCGACCCAATTATCGTTACGGCGCAATGTAGCCCTCAAAGTACTACCGTTCGCCGCGGTGTTGGACCAACAGCAGGTAGCCCGCTTTCGCAATGAAGCGCAGGCAGCCGCGTCCTTACATCACCCCCACATCGTCCCCGTATTTGCTGTCGGTTGTGAACGTGGCGTTCACTATTACAGCATGCAATTGATTGATGGCCGTACGCTGGATCAAATCTTCCATGATTTGTCGGCGGCTGCGCCACGCTACCAGAAATTAAGAGCCCAGTGGAATCCTTTGGCCACCCTCCACAACCAAACGACGCTCGCAGCGCCTCAGGTTCCCAAGGATGCCGCAGGTCACTCGTCAGCAGGTTCGACGCGGGCGTCCACGCGAACGTTTGCCAAAGCGACAACCCAAGCGACCCAGGCCAATCAGGCAAGCACGCTGCAAACGGTACGCAGTCGGAACTACATTCACGATACAGTGGAATCGATCATCTGCGTGGCGGAGGCCCTCGATTTCGCGCACCGGCAAGGAGTGATTCATCGCGATATCAAACCTTCGAATCTACTGATTGATACGACGGGGAAAATCTGGGTCGCTGACTTTGGTTTGGCTAGGATTCGCGGCATCGACAATTTGACGGCCGAGGGAAAGGTCGTAGGCTCAGCCCGCTACATGAGTCCCGAGCAGATCTCAGGCAGATCTCAGGAACTCGACCACCGGACCGACATCTATTCGCTTGGTATTACGCTCTATGAGCTGCTAACGCTACGGCCAGCCTTCGAAGAGCCGAATCGCGAATTGCTATTCAAGGCCATCGAACATGTTGCGCCGGTACCAGTGCGGCGATTGAATCCGGCAGTGGCCGTCGATCTGGAGACGATCCTTTTTAAAGCGATTGCGAAAGATAAAAATGATCGCTACGCGACTGCGGGTGAACTTGCCGCCGACCTACGTCGCTTCTTGGAAGGGAAGCCGACGCTGGCGCGCCGTCCCACTCCTGTCGAACGTGCCTTCAAGTGGGCCGCCCGCCGCCAGCGTCTCGTCTGTACCGCGTTATCGATAATTGTCATGGCGATGCTCGGTCTAGCCGCCGCGACAGTGCTTGTTTCCAGAGAAAGTTGGTTGAAGGATCAGGCTACCGCGCGGGCTCATCTGCACCTGGATCAAGCGCACGCCCTGGTCGATCGCATGGGTGGACTGATGGCTCAGCACTTGACTCACACGGCAGGCTCCGAGCCCCTGCGCGTCGACCTGTTGCGCGAGGCCGAGCGCTATTACTCGGACTTCCTCCAGTACGCCAAGGATGATGCTTCCCTCCGCAGTGAACTCGCCAAAGTGCAGTTTCGCTTGGCCGCCACTTATCGCGATCTAGGAAACTTGGCTGAAGCCGAACAAAAGTATCATGCGGCCATCTCGGCCTACGAAGTACTTCAAACTCAAAGCACGTTAAGCCCCGATAGCCAGGCGGACATGGCGTTGTGCTGGCACAATCTGGCAGCCCTGCAGAGACAGGGTGCGCGCCATACCGAGGCCCTCGAAAACTACCAGCGCGCCAGCGGCTTGCAGCACACCTTGCTAACCAGCGCGGTTGCGGCACCACGCTACCTGCGCGAGTGGGCGATGACTCAAAACAATTACGGCTTATTGCTGTGGCAATGTGCGCAGGGTCCCGCCGCAGTCAACTGCTTGCGCGCCGCCGAATCGCAACTCAATGCGTACTTGGTCGACGCACCTGGTGACGTGGCGATTCGCTGGCAATTGATCGAGTGCAGAAATTCACTGGCGGCACCTCTGATGGAGAACGATCTCGAACTAGCCGAAGCCCTGCTCAGAGCCAATCTGGTTGACTTGGCCAGCCTGGAAAAATCCAATGTTGCGTCGAGTACCGGATCGACCACTTCGGACTGGTTTGTTACCGAACCGAATTTCGTTTGTCAGTTAGCGATAGCACACAACAACTTGAGCACCGTGCTGGGCCGCAAGGGAGAGCTGCAACAAGGGATCCAGATTGCCCGGAGTGCCATTCAGGTCCTCGCAGAGTAGATTACGAGCCAACAAGCTGACCACTCCAGCCGCGAGCAATGGGCGATTGCGCACAACAACTTGGGGCAATTATTGTGGCGTGATGGGGCTGAGGAAGCAGTGGTGATGGCAGCCTTTTCGACCGCCGAGAGCTCGCTAAGAGACCAAACTGAGGCGTGCGAAACTCGCCCTGAGTCCCTCAGCCGATTGGCCGCTGTGCTGCACAACTTGGGAATGGTGCACCAGACGCAAGGCTTGGATGCGGCAGCCATCGACTGCTTGACTGAGGCGCTCGAATTGCAGGCGCAAGCAGTCAAACTAGAACCGTTTCATCAAGGCTATCGAACACAATTGCAAGACCACCGCGAACTTCTTGACCAAGCTTTGGGTCGTTTCAAGCATTCTCGGTTGTTAGAAAGTCAGGCGATTCGGCTGGACGCAAAATCGTTTGCAGTGGCGACGGGCGATCAGGGTTTGGGTAACGAGTAGTAGGAGTAGATTCGATGCCTTATCAGCGAAGAGCCTATAGGCAGGGTGATTCTTTGTTTCGTCCGCAGGCATTGCTAGGACAGGAGCGACTGGAGTCGCGGGCACTTTTGGCGGGTTTGATAAATCTTCCTGATTGCGTATTACCACAGCCGTCGAACATCGATCACGCGGCGACCGCAGAAATAGGGCAACTCGTATCCGATCGGCTGGGAGCAAATAGCGGCCAAATCCACCAAGATTCACCTCCTCAGTCGATCGCTCCTGAATTGGCGGATTCCATTTGGCGGTCCGCTCACAACTGGCTCAAGGAAATGAAAACGACGCCTCAGGACGACACGTCGCCGCATCAAACTAGCTCCTGCGTGGAGGCTTCTGATGAAAAGCAGGATGCAGGGAATACTGAACTTGGCAGCGAAGGTGGCCATTCCGCGGCTCCTGCTCAGCCCGTTGTGGCGCAAACCCCCTCGACCGAGGAAGCTCAGCCGCTAGAGGATCGTAGCCCCCCCGCCGCGCTGATGCCCATCGTTGCAGTGCCTCCGCCTAGCATCCCAGCTTTGGCGTCGCGAGCTACGGACAGCGCACCAATCGCCCCACACAGTGCACTTGCGTTCCACTACTTTCAGGCCGCGCCCGTCAGTATGCCAATGACCGAACCGAGTTTGAACGCCGAGCCGTTGTCCAGCTACATCACCAGTGAGAGTTTCGTCGATTGCTCACTTCTGGATGCGCACGCCGCCGTTGAGCGAATGCCAGCGATAAAGCAGGTGCGACACGAAGAATTGACAGTTAATTCTTTGGTTATCCGCACTGCCACGGGTTATGCAATGACGACTGAGCACGGGAAATTGACCGACGACGCGCACAGTGAAATAACACAGCGGGCCGAAAGTGCACTTGCCCTAGCACGGGAAGTTGTGCGTGACGCGGATACAGCCTGCGCGGCGATGCTACTCACCGGTGGTCGTCAAGAAGAGGCTGTCGCTAGCGCCGCGATACGGGCACTTGGGGTGACTGCCGCGATCGTACATGAACCCTCTGCGACCGAGCCTTCAACCATGCGCTCTCTCAGCGAGACGCTACGCATGTGCCTATTTGGGCTCATTTCCGTATTCCTCTCGTGCCGCTCTGAAACGGTGGCAGCGAATGACACGAGGGTAAAGCGTAAGGGATTTCCACGACTTCGGATTCTTCATCGTCTCGATTCAGGCTCCGGCGGACCAAGTTGTGGCACTTGAACCTCGATTAACGGAGCGGGGAGGTGCTCGCTGGTTAGCCACAGGTGTCGCGCATCGGGCGAAAAACAGATGGCTTCACCTTGCTTACGAGCCGGCATTGGGAAGAAAGGGAGTTCCGCACCAGTGGGAAAACGCCAAGGTGACTGTCCGTCAGCCAGGTTTCTAGGCATGAGACATACGGGCCCATAAGTACAAATGACCAATTGCTGGCCGTCACGGGAAATATCGGCGGCGGTCACCAGTGGAATCGTCAAGCGTCCAGCAGATTTCGCCGTTACCTCTGCGACTCCGCGAAAATCCCGCGGCAGTGTAACCGTAAAAATCTCGCATCCCAAGCTTTCTTTCGTCAGCAACACGAGGTTATCGCTGACAACGTCGTAGGCTAAGGCTTCGCAGTCGGTTGGGCGTCGCGGATACCGCACTTTCAGTGTACAAGCCAATGGAATATGGTACTCGCGGGTACCCTCCCTCAATTCCGGCTCTGCGAAAACATAGATCGCGACGTGATCACGTTTGGCGCTGTTGTCACCGATATCTCCGACCGCCAGCCAGTGTTGCCCGTCGCGCTGGAAGGAGCACAGATCTTCCCAGTCCAAGGCCTCAGCGCCTATGACCGAGATTTCCGCAACCGTTTTGCCGGCACGGTCAAAAGCGAACAGGCGCGGTTTGTCCCCGGAATCATTATGTGTGAACAGGATTTCGTCGGAGCGAGTTGAAAATGCCAGTCCGCTGCTTTCGTTAATTGACTGATTCTCGATCCTTGGAAAGTCACCCGAGCGACAAGGCTGGGCGAATAAGACCCATAACGCGGCGGGTAGAACTCGCGATAAGCTACTAAGCAACATTTTGTTTTCGTCAATAAATCGGCTCATAGGTAGCAACGCATTTCAAGTGAGCGGCGTTTGCAGCCCTCCGCCCACGGCTTACGTCGCACCCTCGCGCTCCGCACGAGGATGGACAAGTTAAGCAGCGCACGGGTGCAACCATGAACTGACGCGGTTCATCTTTCAACTTGATTGACGGGTGCAATCATCCAGTTAGGCATACTCGCGTTCAGTGATAAGGCCTGGCTGTGGAACAGGATATTTCCCGTCAGCATCCGCTCTGACTGGTGCTTCACTGTCGAAATTGAAGTTCTCAATGCCGGGTGCAAATTCGTGTTCGCAGTGCATCAAATCGTCGAGCGTGACCACTTGGCCGGTGTGCGCAGCCATGCGTCCCATGGAGGTGACCGCACTGGCCATAACGCCACGTTTGACTTCGTTGTAAGGCGTATCTTCACGAATAGCCTTGATCAAATCATTCCATTCCAATTGGTAGGGATTCTTTTCATCGGCTGGATATTCCCAAGCGATCTCATTGGACGCAAATCGTTGACCTTTGTAGATCTTGCACTTGGCGGGGGTATGGGCAGCGGCGGAGATGGTCGCGGCCGCTTTTGTCCCGTGCACGAAACTCGCGAACTCTTGGTGACAACCTGGTTGCGTTCGTCCGTTAAGGAATAACTTGGTTCCATCGGCAAACGTGTATTCCACCGCGTAGGAATCAAAGTTCTGGTCCACCATGTCACCACGATAGTGGCGTCCGCCGCTCCCCTTCGCTTCAACCGGCCAATCATCTTTCATCCAGCAACATTCATCGATGTTGTGGATGAGGAAATCGCTATAGCCACCACCGCTAGCCCATAAGAAACCATGAAAGCGATTGATCTGATACATCAGCTCCGACATATCCTTGGGCTTTGGTCCCGTGGCTGCGGAGCCCGTTGGGCCGGCCATACGGTAAGCGCGGAGCATCAGGATCTCGCCAATCTCTCCGTCTTTGATCCGCTTATAGAGTTCGCCCCGAGTTTCACAGTGGCGGCACATCAGACCGACGCCCACCTTAAGGTTTTTGGCTACAGATTTTTCGCCCAGTTCGAGCATCTTCTTGCTGGTCGGACCATCCACCGTCACCGGCTTTTCCATGAACACATTCAAGCCCCGTTCGATCGCGTAAGCGAACATAACCCAGCGGAATGCGGGCGGTGTGGCCATGACCACGATGTCACCAGGGTTCAAGCAATCCATGGCCTGTTTGTAACCATCGAAGGAGACGAAGCGGCGCTCTGGAGGGACATCCATTTTGTCTTGGAACGATTGTGACAACTGATTGTAACTGGCGCTCATCTTGGACTCGAAGACGTCGGCCATGGCGACTAATTTGAGATTCCCCTCTGGCACGGACAAAGCGTTGGTAGCGGCGCCGGTACCACGACCGCCGCAGCCGACCAGGGCGACCTGCAACGTATTCTTTTCGGCTGCGTGAACGGTCATC
>JBBQRC010000287.1:0-6691 GCA_038215215.1 Pirellulales bacterium | reverse complement strand
TCGGACGGTGGTGCCGCCGGAGGCAATGACTAGACCGTTACTTCTACCAGCTAAACTTCCATCCAGTTCAATGACTGGCTTGCACGCATAGCCAGCTTGCGTCGTCGCATCCAAAACGACTGGGTCGGTGATGTATGGCAGCGGCGAGAGAAGTCGAATTGTGTGAGCGCCAACTCCCGGAATACCAAAGCGAATGACGTTCGCGCCGCCAACATTCGGCATTGCATTGGCATCAAGAATCGCTTGACGTAGCGAACCAGGCCCGCTATCGAGTGCACTGGTGACCTGATAAACGGATGGAGCGACAAAGTTGAGATCCAACTCTTCGATGCCCGTCCAGTCAACGTTTTTGCGATTGCCGCTGACGAGCCTGCCCGCGCCCGTTCCGAAGGTCAATTTGTTGGGATTCTGTACTCCTGCGAGCGCGAGGTAGAGTCGATCTCCGACTGCAGTGTTCGGAGCACCACCGGCGATCGTCAAGGTGGTTGCCAATTGCGGGCCGGCATAGATCGTGTCTGCGCCGCTGCCGAGAGTCAATGTCATGCCCGCACCGCTGCTTGAGTCGTCGGTCAGATTACGGAACTGCAGCGAACCACCGGGACCAAACAGTGTGTCACCAGGGGCGCCTCCGAGAAAACCATCGACACCCGAGTCAATATGCACCCTTGCGCCGGTCGTGTTCGCGCTGTCATTGACAAACAGATTTCCCCCACCATTGCTGGCGTCGAGAATAATCTGCCCGCGAATAGTCTGCGTATTTTGGTTGCGCTGCCCAACATAGAAACTGCTGAAGCCGCCGCCGCCGTTAAAGCTGATCGATTCACCACTCGACAAAGCATCGACAAAGAAGAGATCGAAGTTCACACCGCCGGTCACCGACATATTCTCGAACTGCACGACGTTCATATTCAGGACGTAATCCCCATTCAACGGAAACGCGGTAAGTCGCGCCCCTTCGCGTTCATACAGCGCGAGTTCAACGCCGGTACTGTTATTCAAACTGAAGGAGTCCGTGCCGCCACCGCCTTCGAAGGAGAACTGCGCGTATTTGGAGACGGCGTTGAAGATACTTCCGCTCACAGGCACAACTGCCAGATTGTCTTTACCCTCACCGGCTTTGATCGACAGCGCGGTAGCATAGCTCTGGTAGCTGAAAATGACGAAACTGTCGTCACCACTGCCAGCGAGAACATCGAGTTTCTCAACGTCGCTGTCGACGCCTAATCCGATTCCAAAGTCGTAGAACCCGCTAACGATAGTCGGGCCAAGGTTGGACTGATTGTAAAACTGGTAGTTGGTCCCCTGAAGATTTGTGGAGTCATCAACAATCACTTGATCCGCCCCAAGTCCGCCACTGACAGACAGGTGGCCACCGAGCGTCGGTGTTCCCCCGTCGTCGAACAGGTCAATCGACACCTTGTCCGAGCCGCCATTTCCCAGGATTTTGAATTGTTCCGTGGCGCCAATGTCACTGGAAATGCCGTAGACATTGACTGAATCGTCGAAGTTACCGAGGTCCAGCGCTACGGAACTCATGAGTTCGTAGTCGAGATTCCATATTGGAAATCCGGCTTGAGCCAGGTCGATATGGTTAGCAAAAATGTCGTATCGATTGTCGCCTATCGTTCTCGGTCGGGACCTGTCATCGACTACCAGAGAGTTGGATCCCATTCCTCCATTTAGCGATATAGAACTATTCTGTCGGGCGAAAAATGTATTGATGGAGTTCCAAAAAAAAGAATCGTTGTCCGCACCGCCAACGACCTCAAGTTGCCCCAGGAATGCCGTAGTCTGAATGCCATCACCGAATCGGAACTCGTCATTCCCGAAACCCCCGTCGATTTTTATTTCATCGTGGAAGACGCCAAGCAAACGAAAGCGATCGTGGCCTGAGCCGCCGTAGAAGTGTTTTTCCTCAATGTTTCTAGATTTAACAGTCAACTGATCGGTCAGCGTCACTCTGTCATCGCGGATCAGCCAATCCGTACCCGTGATATTCCCTGAGTTATTGATAATCAGCGAGTCGTCGCCCAGCCCTCCATCGATTTCAGCCGTCACCCCCGGCGGCAGCGAGTCGATTGTGATCGTGTCGTTTCCTTGACCGCCGATCAACTGATACTCGGTGAGGTACTGTGCCCGCATCGTCATCGGACCGATTGTCAACGTGTCGCTGGATATGCGATAGTTGAAATCTCGCGAAGCGACGTTGGGGTTGTTTGGGTCAGGCGGCGCAATTTTCAGAATATTCGTCACACCCGCTGAACCGACAAAACTAAAATCCCAAGGCGGAGAGCTATACATAACACTGGGTTCGATGGTCATCAGTGAACCAAAGAAATCGACTTTGGTCGTCACCGCGTCGTAGTCGATTCGTAGCTTCGCCACCACGGGAGTGTAGGGAGTGCCAGTCGTTTTCGGCCACTGGTAGTAGTCGATAGGATTGCCCAAGTAAGGCCCGAACTCGTCGATACCCATGCCGGAATGCGTGTTTGCGTTAGATGGGTCGACGAAGAAGAGCTGCGGCGTGTTCACTACGTGGATGTTCGTGGTTGCTGGCCTGTAGTTGTCGGTATTGAATTGCGCGTGGCCCGCTTCGATGGTCACGGGACCATCTGCCCATGAGTTGACCTCGACTCCGCTGAGTCCCTTTAGCTTAATTGAAGTCTCATCGATGCCTTGTACTCGAAGTTGAGTTGGTTTTGCACGGTTGCCCCAACTGATCATGCTTGTCGGTCCATCCGTGTACGGGTAGAGGTCGAGATAGACGCCTGTAGGCAAATCGTTAGCAGTATCGTTAATCACGAGAGAGTCGCGGCCAGGGCCCCCGTAGTAATTCATATAGTATTCAAGATCCGGTATGACACTTTGCTGGTAGGTGAAGTCCCAAGTGTCATCGCCAGCACCTGCGTAAATGGTGGAGTACGCCGGGAACCAGCCGTAAAAGTGATCATTTCCGGAGCCAGCTCGAAGCGTGACCTCGATCCGGGGAAAATTAAGCACTCGCGTAGTAGGACCGTTTGGTCCGGGGCTGACGATTGTCAGCGACCCATACGAACTGTTTGGGTCGTCGTAAAAATAGTAGCTTGAGCCTACGTTGTCATCGGAGTTGTCAAGTTTAAGGCGACCAATAGCACCGCCGTCGAGGTTTATTAAGACACCTGGGTCTATGTCCTTGAGCATACCATCGCCGACGGACAAATAGTTTCTACCAGATCCACCGCGAATACTGATACTCTCACGCCCGCTACCTCCATCTAGAGTATCATTGCCTGCGTCGCCCGAGATGTCGACTTTTACGTGGCCATCGACATTGATGTTGTCGTCTCCATCACCGCCATTAATGATGTAAAACGTGTTGCTTGAAGGGTCGATGACGTGCACACGGTCGTCGCCATCGTCCATGATAGCCTCAACGACATCGAATGGCCCGTTGAATTTCTGAACGTAGCCGAACGCGCTGATGGCAAGTCCACCGTTGGGTGTGCGTCGGATCGTAAAGTTCTCATCTTTTTGATCGCTAATCCCGCCGCCTCGCAAGTGAGCGTCGCCGCCTGCGTTCAGAGTCAAGACGCGGTTTGCTGGATTGTAATGCGCTAACTGAGGCGGAATTACCGGCACCGGTTGCATCGACGTCGGCACCGGCACACTGGAGGTGTCGAACTTATAGACATTGGTTTTGGCAAACGGCCAGGACTTATTGATGCCGATGAACTCGCCGAGCACCTCGAAGCCAGCTTTGAAGGTTACCTGGGCAACTGCATCCATCGTTCCGCTGACATTAAACAGGCTATTGCCCAGGTCTCCTGCGAGGGGTCTGATCTTTTCCGAGCTGGTGTTGGTCGAAAGCGTGATCGTTAGATTGCTTGTGAGTCCACCATCCGCCGTCAATTCAATGACATCCGGCAAGCCGACACCGGCTGTCACAAGAATTCTGCCATCTCCTTGCAGGCGCGTGTTGCGGTCGATCCACAGGCCGTCCATGATTTTGGAGGCGTCAAAGTCCCTTGCCGCATAGAGCGGAGCAATCGCTTCTTGAATTCCCTTAATATCGTATCCCATCTTGGCGTAGGCAGTGAAAGCTCCCGAGGCACGTAGCCCCACGATCAAGCCGGGGATCGGTGAGAGATCGATGAGTTTATCGATAGACACATTGAATTTTGCGGTGGCAGTCACCAGGTCGGAATCTTGTTGACCGAGCAAAAATGCCATCGCCACACCACTCGGGTCTTTGGCCACCGGGAAATCAAGCGTCAGCCCGTTGCCTGCGACCTCGCCGGTCAGGGCGGTAAAAAGACTGTTGATTTCATCGCCAACACCGCCGGGCAATTCAGCGACAATGGCATTCTTAAATCCTTGCAGATCGAGTTTACCGCCGCTGAAAATCAGATTCGACCATTTGCTGAGCCCAAGATTTCCGAGCGCTGCCAGTGGCGCGTTAAGCAATGAGCCGCCGGTGGGACCAGTGACGTTGAAACTGCCCAAGGGCACCCAGTGATTTGCTCCCTTCCCGGCAAGTCGGTCGACGGTCTGCGAGAATTGTCGCAGCTTGTCGGCGGCCTTTATAATGTTGAAGAATTCCTGAGGCATATTCGGGTATGCCGACAGCGTATTGGACATGAACACCAAGTCGATTACTGGGCCGTCCATGGCCGCCGAGAGGTCGTCGATGACTGGTATCGGCTCCGTGATCAAATCGAAGATCGGCTGTAGCGGCTCAAGCAAGTCCTGCGCACGTTCGGCGATCGGCTGTACTAAGTTTCCAAGGAACGAGCCGATGTTCATTTCGACGTTATTAAAAGCCAGCTCCGGCGCACCCCAACCCGACGACAATGGCGCTGACGAATCTGACAAATTCCATTTGAAAACAAAGTCGGTCTTGAACTCAGGCAAGCCTGGAGCTGGGAAGGAGCTTTCCAGCCCAAGTTGCAGGTTCGCCCCACCTCCAATGCGCGCGTTGCCGATACCATAATCTGGCGTAATGTCAGCCGAAAATGTCAACGAAAGATCGGCTTTATCCGGAGTTTTTTCCGGTGTCTTGTCCTTGGCTTTGAGCACCAAGAAACCTAAGCCAACGGTCATCTCGTCCGGTAGATAGCCATAGATTTTGAATTGCAGCTCGTCCTGCGCATCAGTGCTGAAATACGGGGCGTTGTTCTTGAATCCGAAATCAAAATTTTGGTAGATCAGTCCAACCGTGAACGATCCGTCACTGCCTTGTTCTCGTGCGTCCGGCTGGAACGGTACAGAATCAACACCCAGCCCAGTAGCCGATGTGAACGTGACGCTCTTACCAATGTTGAGTGAAATTGCGATGTCTGAGCCCGCGACATTGACTACCACGTCTTCCGGACCAATCGAAGCTGGGCTTACCTTATCCGCCAAAACGTGGAGGGGACCGAGCACGCCAAAGATCGCGTTTTGGATCGCGTCCGCAGCGCTGGCTGGGCCTAGCGAATTCAGCGCGCCGCGAAGTTGAACACGAAAGCTTTCGAGTGAGTCGGTTACTTGCGAAAGCTCTTTAATATTTTTATTGATCAGCGGTAAGCGAGTAAGACTGTCGATCCGATGCAAAGCCGTTGTGATACTTCCCATGGCACCGTCGACTTTCGTAGCGATTTCGTCGAAGGAGCCGGTAAGCATCCGGCGATCTTCGAGAGTCTCAAAGCCGGCCCGAAGGGTAGAGAGCGAACGGCGTACGCTATTCCGACGCGCTCCACGGTCGGACTTGTTGCGCCAAAGACGTCGTTTTCGTAACATTACGGTTTCCAATCGTGACGAGCGCCATCAATTTGTTAAGTTCATTGGAATTAATTCACGTCCCGACCGGTTTTCGCCACGAGAATCTTAAGAAAATTCAACAAAATTCGAAAAACTGAGTTACGCACAATTTGGCGCTGCCAAACCAGTTGCTGGGTCGCAGAAAGTACAATTTCTCGCGACGTAAATAGTTTTAGAAATTCGATCCAAAAATCGAGAATTGCGGCGCGAAAACCGGCGCTTCGATGAATTACAACGGGGCGGACTACCTAGAGACTTAGCGGTTTGCTGAATTCGGCACTAAATTACACTGTGGAACCCTAGACACAGTCGAACCCTAGACACTGTGGAACCCAAGAGCTGCTAGATTTTTACTTAGACACCGACGATTGTTTTGAGGTTGCGGTTTATGTATTTCACTCTCTCGCTTGGCGGGAGGTTCGAATTGCAATAGCTTAGCGGGCAAATTCTGATGGCGATTTCGGACAACGAACCGGAAGATGAAGGTAGCGGTAGCGGCAAAGCAGCCCTCCCAGAACAAGCGTCAAAAAATGAGCCGCCGGATGTGACCGGGCTCGATCTTGGATTGGCAGCCGCCTTTGCGGAATCGCAGGGTGATGAACGCACGTCTCGGGCTTCAAATACCATTCCCGAAACCGGAATGTTGATTGCCAACAAATACAAGCTGATCGAACAGATCGGTGAAGGCGGTATGGGGACCGTTTGGTACGCCGAGCAAACAGTCCCTGTCAAACGGAAGGTCGCGCTGAAACTGATCAAACCTGGCTTGGACTCCTGCAGTGTGATGATTCGTTTCGAGGCTGAACGTCAGGCACTCGCCATGATGGACCATCCCAACATCGCGAGGGTGCTCGATGGCGGAATGTCCGATCAAGGTCGCCCTTATTTTGTCATGGAGCTGGTCCGCGGAACC
>JBBQRC010000286.1:0-6708 GCA_038215215.1 Pirellulales bacterium | reverse complement strand
AAAGCGATCAAGGCGTACACTAGTGCCAAAGTAAAATACACGAATGCCAAAACCAAGAAGACGAAGGATGAAGCTAAGCTGAAAGACGCTTTCGTCGAGGCGGGGGGCCGCTTGATAACGGCAGCCATCAATGCCAAGCCGATGGATGGCTTTGACAAGGTGTTTACGCCGGCCGAGAAGTACCTCAAAAAAATGAGCGAGCTGGTGAATAACGACATAAAATCCCTCTAGGTTCTCGCGAGATACGCCAGCCGCAAGCTTGGCTCTGGGGAACGCTGCTCTCAGGCCCGTTCCCACTTGTGGCTCTGCTGCTTGCGAAATCCTGTCAGGTGGATCGTACCACTTGGCTCAATCTCCATAAGCGAGTAGCCATTATTTTCTGCGCCGGAGCCTTCCACCATCGCTACCAGCGTACAGTAGTGAATGCCACCGATTTCGGTGAGATCGTTCTGATGGCTGTGCCCCTGAAACACCGCCAGCACCCGGGCAGTTGCTTCGAGAATCTTCCGCACAGCGACGTTGTTCTTAACACCATGGCTATAGCTGACATCGAGGCGTTGGTGGGCAAACACGATCACCGGCTTGTCGTTGGCCTTGAGGTCCGCGTCTAGCCATTCGAGTTCGGAAGCGGGGATGTTGGCGTCGGTCCACTGGAAATTTTTCCGGCCATACGGTTCACCATCGCTTCGAAAACACGAATCGAGCACGACGAAATGGAAGCCACCACGATCGAACGAGTAATACGACTTCTCCTGTCCAACACCTCCCAGAAATTCCGCCTTCTCAAGCATGTCCACGCAGTGGTTACCCAAGACGTAATGCCGCTCCGTGCATATCGCCGAAAGCTCCCGGTTGATCACCCTCAGATAACTCTGCTCTACATCGACCGAGTCGGCAGCATCAATAAGATCACCAAGCTCCACCAGCAGAGACAACTGAGCCCGTTCAAACTGCCCGGCCGCTGCTTCAAGCTTAGCAAGCGTCTCCCGGTAGTGCCGAGTGCCGACCGGTGCTTTGTCGGCGTAGTGCAAGTCAGTGACGAGTCCAATGCGCAACCGTGGAGCTTGGTCGTTGGCCCAGATGGACGGGGCCAGAGATGCCGCGGTCAGCACCAGTGTTCCGTTCGCGAGGAAAGCACGTCGTCCTAAACGCATGTGGTGAGAATCGTTGGTCATTTTGAATCTGACACCGCCTGCTGAAGCTTGCCTGCCTTGATCCACTCAACTTCTAATTTGAACGGTCCCGCGTTTTTGTCGCTGAGTTGAATCCCCATGCCCACAATCTTGTTAGGATCGAGCATGTCATTAGGATCTTCTCTGCCACGCCAATTGGCCACAAACTTGTCTAACGGCAAGGTGACTTCGATCCATTCGTCCTTCTTGGTTTTGAACGACTGTCGGTAGGTATTGCGGCTGACGCTATTAGGGACGTTGAGATTGAAGTTGTACTCACGGCCATCGCCACGAACACGGATCACAACCGACTCCTCTTTTTCCATAGCAAGCTTGGCTTCTCTCGATCTTACGGAAGCAAACCCGCCGTTGTTCTCCAGCGATAACGTGCCATAAAACTCGAGTTTTTTGTCGTCGGTGATTTTGAAGCGACCATCGGAGCGACCACCCATCACGCCATCATTGACGGTTTGCCATGTTTTGGCGCTGCCGGAATCTGCGAAGTCAAACAGAACTCGCGCATTTTCGTCAGCCATCGCTGTCGAACAGATTAAAGTGACCAATAAACTGATTGCTGGATTAAATTTCATGAGTGTTCCTTTTGCAGTTGAAAGAGTTAGTCTAGCAGATTCTACCGTGAGCTTTCTGTCGTCAGGTTCGAGACTGTCGGGTTCGAGACCGGGACGCGAGCAGTCCATGGGAGGCTATCGTGGGATACCGACACCGTAGTTTATGGGGATGCCGGATTTGCTGAACAGAAGCGCGTGCTGTCCGCTGTTATTCATTCTCTTTGTTGTTGTCACAGTCGCAGGCTAGCGATGGTGGTGGGAATCGCCAACTGCTCTTGCCGGTAATATTTCTTCAAAATCAGGGGGTCGATGCCGGCTTGAATACGGGCGTGGGCAATGCTGAGGCTGCGTAAACCGCGCAGCGGGGCTCTATAAAGATCCTGGTTTCCAGTCTCTCGCCCACACTTGACCCCTAATTCAAAAGCAGCATGCAAGTACTTCGGAATACGATAAGGTTCCGGATACAAACGCGCAATAACGAACTGGAAAAAGTAGTACTCCCACCAGCGAACTCGTTTGGCGGTCCCCATTGCAAAGCCGAGCACAAAGGCTTCGTCTTGGTCCTGGAGTCCGCGACCGAGGAGCACGTGCAGGATGTCGTGATCCTCCAGATCAATGGCACCACGAAATCTCAACCAGCTCGACGGACTTTCAAACAACTTGACTATCCAGGGTATCTGACCGGCTGGCGTGGCGGGTAGCGTTCGCATAACCGTGTCGATGGAGCGGTCAGTTTCTTCCACCCCGGGATACCAGGCCAACCATAACTGCGTGCGCGTGAATGAAGGGCGTTTGCGGCCCTGCGCATCGTAGAGCCAGGCACTGGTATCAAACAGACTTAAGATCGACGCAGGATTGGGGGCATTGGCCGCCGTCACCACCGCGGCCGAAGCGACTCGATTGAGATGCTCGAGCATCACGCTGTCCGCTTCCAACTGCTTTTGTTTTGCCAATGAACCCAACGCCAGCACTTCGGTGAGTTCTTCCAGCAGCTCTTGGGAACAATGTCGCAACATTTTCTGATGCTTGGCGCGATATTCGACCTTGAGCAGTCCGGCGTGATTCGCAGCGCGCACTGCGGCCACAGCTAATCCCACTTCGAGACTTCTCGCCACATACCTGCCAGCACCTTCGCGCGGTGGATTGCCGACGCGATTCTCGGTGGCTTCAACGATGGTCACGACACATGGATAGCAGCCATCCCGTTGCTGAAGTTGCCGGGAGTAAGCGATTTGCAGCGGTCGCGCACACAGTCCAGAGACAGCCGCGGCGATGGCTGACTTCAGAGAATCCCCGCGACCAATCATCGTCAGCGGCTCCGCGGGCGCGTCAAGCTGGCGGATTTCTAAACAAAACGCGAATGCATCTTGCAGAGCGGTATCCGCTTGAGCGATAGACTCGGCCCGGACGACTTCCAGGGCCGCAATCTTAACTCTGTGATCCATGTCTGTGGGGCACCCTATAAGTTTTCAGCGGTCCAGTTCCTCGAGTTTGAGCTGGGTATCAAGAAAATTTACAATTCGCTGAGTCAGTGTGACACCATCGACCACTTTGCTGAGCGGTACGCCGTGCCCGCCGTCAGCGATCGCGTACAGCTCGCTAGCGACTCCCACCGCTTTCGCTTGCTTGACAATGGCTTCCGCGCCAGAGTACGGCACAACGTTGTCCTTGACACCGTGAATGATCAGCACGGGAGGATCACCGGCTTCGATATCGCCACTCGATCGGTAGAGAGAACCCCACAGGTCGATGACAGCGGCGATGTGCGGCCGCTTCGTTCGCGATTCTTTAGCATAAGTCAATAGTAGCGATGTGATGGCACCGGCGGAGCCGCCACCAATGGCGATCCGTTGCTTATCGATATGGTATTCGTCAGCGTGACTCGCAAGCCACTGCACGGCTACACCCGCATCGATTACGGCCGCTCGCATGGCTCGTTCCATCGCCGAGCGTCCCTCCGTATCGGGATCATCCCCCTGCATTCGATAATCGATCGAAACGCACACGAATCCGCGCGCGGCCAGTTCTTGACACAGTCCAGCCATGTTGGCGGCTCCGCGACTACCCGAACGAAATCCGCCGCCGTGAATGACTACCATCGCCGGTCGAAGCTGTGGCAAATTTTCTCCCTGGGGCTCGTAGACATCGAGCAACAGATCTTTATTTCCGGGTTGGGGAGTCTGAACGGTTCCCTGACCATAAACCACGTCAGGTGTCTTTTTGACTTGAAACCGCGCCTGACGAAACGCGCTGCCGGGTTCCTCCGCCAACAGCGAACCCGCACAGGCAAACAGCAGGGCCAAGGATGAGGTGACAGCCACAAAGCATCTCGAAAGCGCCATGATTTAGCCTTGGAGTCGGGAGAGTGGTGAAGTAATTGGAAAGCGAACGGAATGTCTCGCAATATTGTCGGCAGCAGTGGCTACACTGCCACTTCGCCACAGTATACATTAGTTGCCAGCGCGACTTTGTGTGTGCGAGCATGGAGTACAAGTTAACTCTACGACAATTTTTGCGATGAACGTCAAATTCCTCTTTACGGAAATCTTCACGAAAACCACCGCACGATCTTTATCGTCTGTTAACGTGCGTGATTTCTAATGCGACCCCGTAAGGTGATTCAATTCGAGTCACCGCCGCTTGTTAGCTACGGAGTCAAACATGATGAAGGCGAGAACGGTGCGACCAGCCTTTACGCTGGTTGAGTTGTTGGTGGTTATTGCAATTATCGGTATTTTGGTGGGACTCTTGTTGCCAGCCGTCCAGGCGGCTCGTGAGGCAGCACGACGGATGCAGTGCGGCAACAACATGAAGCAGATTGGGTTGGCAATCTTGAACTTCGAATCTGCTTACAAGCGGATTCCGTCGGGACCCTTTGATGGCGATCCACGTTTGCCTGGAATGGTTTACAACGAACCAGTGGGAGCCTACGAGAGTGGCACGACTTGCTGCAATGCCGCCAGCCCAAACGGCTGGAGCCAGTGGTACAAAATCCTGCCGTTCATGGAACAGCAAAATGTGTACAACATGGCCGACTTCAGTTTGCCGCCGATTCACTCCGGCCGTCCTGCCAATTACAACGGCGAGGACTCGGTCGCGCGGGCACTGATACCATCTTATTATTGCCCATCCCGCCGTGGCGCTACGGGCTACGGTTCAGGCCAATTTGGACGTTGCGACTATGCCGGCAGTGCCGGTTTCTACCAGGGCGAAATTTTTGAGAACGGCTCCGTTTCCACTTTCGATCCACCGTTGTGGCAACCGCAAATACCTGCGGCTCCCCTTGGTTTGTCTCCGCGACGCAACGAGCGCACGCCAGAAAATTTCGGCAATACAGGAGGTCGCAAAGGTTATTTTGTGTGGGAGGCGCAAGGGGCCAAACGCCGCTTAGCTGACGTCGTCGATGGTACTTCAAACAGCATCATGTGCTCGGAAAAGTCGCTACCACCTGATCGTCACGGTGCTGACGGTGGAGATAACGAGCGCTGGAACAATGCGGGCTGGGATGAATGCGTTTTGCGTTGGCATTTCCCTCCCATGGCCGATAACGATGCTCGTAACATCTCGTACAACAACATGACTGCCAAGACGGGTACTGTGTGGCGACGCTTCTTTGGATCGAGCCATCCTGGCGGCTTGAATTCCGTGTTTGGTGATGGCTCAGTTCGGTTTAGCTCTTTCAACCTCGATGCCATCGTGTGGATGCGTGCTTGTGTGATCGATGACGGCATCCCCACCGAAACGATCGAGTAATTTCGCAGACGACTGAACCCCGCGGCGAGCCCATTTGGGCTCGCACAGGGACTCGGTGGTAAACCCATTGTTTCTATTCGAAGAACACACCCTTTCCCCCTCGAAGCGTCAGCGAGCCACTTCGATCCGAGTTGTGCTCGAGTTCGCTGACGCTTTTTGCCTTATTCCTTGGAGATGTCATGTTCAAAAAAGTCTTGTGCGCTGCGTTCCTGCTGGCACCATCCTTTGGCTGCGGTAGCCAAGATACGATTCTGCCAACCACTCCTTTCACACCAGAACAAATAGAAAAGATTAAAGCCGAAGATCAGTCGATCGAAAATGAAGAGAGCCAGGGAAGCAACCAAAAACGCGCCAAGAACAAGAAGTAGAGCCTCCATGAACCAAACGACTTTTTCCCACCACAGTTCACAACCGCAGCGTCCTGTTGTGCGCGGCCTGGCGACCAGCGGTCTGGCGATCACCCTACTGCTTGGCTGTTCATCGCCCGCGCCCCATCAGCCCGAGCAGGTGGAACTCAGCACAAGCATTGAAAAAACCTGGGTGGACAACCCGGAGTTTCTGCATTGGAATCAGTTCCCAATCGGCAGTCAGGTGGTGAAGAAAAAGGTGATTTCCAACGGCAACGGCACCGTGGAAGTCACCACCACCATGACCGTTCGCGAAAAAACAGCTGACAAAGTAATCGTCGACCAGCAGGTGACGGTCGTGCACCCAGACAGCACGCTCGAGAATCCTTCTCAATCGCTGGAATATGTGTCCAAGTTTCAATTGCCTGCGGGCATGTCCTTGGAGGCATTTTCTTTGCCATCCCTTAAAGCCAGGCAAGCGGGGACCGCGGAAATCGAATTGCTCGGCAAGGTTTACGTCGCGGACGTTTTTGAGTGGGAGGAAAAAAACGAACGCGGCCCGATGTCCGTGAAACTTTGGCGCAGCGACAAAGTTCCCGGGAGGACGATTAAGGAGGAAGCGACGATTCTCGACGGCAACGACACCAGTCGAGAAATGGTCATGGAGATCTCCATCGCTGGCTAATTGCCCAGCTAATTGACCAGCCCGTTGTGCACCAGTCTGTTTCATTCCTGGCGCGAGACCGATAAACTGACACCCTAAGGCGTCGATTAAAAACAAGTTGCCGAATTGATTTTCCCCTCACCCTGCCCTCTCCGCTATCCCTGCTGCGCAGGGCGGGAGCGAGGGACCGAGTGATCCCTTGT
>JBBQRC010000285.1:0-6720 GCA_038215215.1 Pirellulales bacterium | reverse complement strand
GGTGCCTACCATCCTGTCGGCAATTCAAATTCTTGATGAAGCGTTGGTGCGGATGCGTTCCAGCGTCTCGTCGGCCACGCTGCTGGAAGTTGCCTTAGTGCAAATTTGCCAACTGCAAGACCTAGCATCCATTCCCGCCTTGCTTGAGGCCTTGATGCAGGGTGGGCCAATGCCTTCAACAGTCGTGGCGCGTTCCGGTGCTGCCGGGCCAACTGCGACCGCGAATCTCGCGACCGCGAAATCAACGCCCGGCCCAAACCCTGCATCGCCAACGGCGAGCGAAAAAAAAAACGTTAAACCGACCTTAGCGCCTCAGTCGACGGAGGTCGGGGCGCTTGTGTCTGATCTGGCAACGGCCTTGGCCAGCGACTTACCAGCGGTTGACGCACGCCGCGATTTGGACCGCTCAACTTCACTTGCTCCGCCTCTCGCACATACGCCGAAAGGGACCTATGCGGACAACTCGCAGCCCGCGGCGATGCAAGTCAGCGAGCGTGGGGCGACCACTGCTGCGGCGATCACTGACCAAGTGTCCTTACCAGCCATCTCCGAGTCCCCTTCGGCCCCGACGTTGCCCTCTCCAACCAGTACAGTGTCCATATCGAGCAGCGTTGTGTCCCCAGCGTACGGTAGCGCCCAACGAGCTGCAATTGGCAGTCGCGAGGCGCTCGAGGATTGGCGGCGGGCGATGGCGAGCATTGACGGCATGCTGATGGACTTTGCTTGCATGGCCACGGCCATCGACCCGGTCGGCAGCGATCTGTGGGCAGTCATTTTTCCGCCCGGGAGTCAAAGGCCCAAGGAGTATTGCGAAGCGGCGGAGCGCAAAAACCAACTGCAAGGGGCTTTGCGAACGACGCTTGGCCGCGAGATCCATTTGACCTTTGTTGTCCCAGCTGGGCCGGCGCTTAAAGTCGTTGAAGCCGTTCCACAATCGAACGTGCGTGCTCAGAAAATGCGCGAACTCGCTGAACACCCTATGATTAAGAAGGTTTGTGAGGTTCTCGGGGGCGAAATCGTGCGGATCGATGGGCCCAGCACCCTGACACCTCCGAAAATGGTCGCTTCGCGCCACGTTGCTACGATCAGCGCTAGGACTCCAGCCACTTAAAACTTACCCGATAATTCCCCTTCGCCTATCCATTGCAAGGAAATAGTTCATGTTTAAAAACCTCACTGGGCTGGCGCAGATGCTGCGATCGGCGAGTTCTATTGGCCAACGTGTTCAGGAGATGAGAGATAAGCTTGCGCAGCAAGTTGCACTCGGGTCAGCAGGGGGAGATCTCGTCAAGGTCGAAGTGACAGGAGTTGGCGAAGTCACCAGCGTCCGCATTGCGCCAGAACTAGTCAGTCGCAACGATGTAGAACTGATCGAGGAGCTCTTACCAGTGGCTCTGAATGAAGCCCTTGCCAAAGTTCGCAAGATGCACATTGAGATGATGCGCGAAGCCACGGGTGGCATCGACATCCCCGGCTTGGACGACGCCCTCTCAGGTCTTTAACTCGTAGTGACTATTGCTGGAGAATCATCGCGGATGTCCCAAACTTCGAATTCGGTTGCTAATTTGATCGAGCAATTGGGACGCTTGCCGGGCATCGGACGCAAATCTGCGGAGCGACTTGCCTATCATCTTTTGCGCATCAGTAAGGGCGAGGCGATTGCCTTGGCCGACGCCATTCGCGCGGTTCGCGAAAACGTGTGCTACTGCAGCATCTGTTACAATTTGGCCGAATCCAACGTGTGTGGGATCTGCCGCGATTCAACCCGCGATCAATCGCGGTTGTGTGTCGTAGAGCAGCCGCAAGATCTGATGGCGCTCGAACAGGCTGCGGTGTATCGCGGCCTGTATCACGTGCTGCTCGGTCGAATTGCCCCGCTGGATGGCATCGGTCCCGATCACTTGACGATCGATGCGCTCGTCGAGCGTGTGCGCCGCGGGAATTTTACTGAGATCATCATGGCCACCAATCCCACGGTCGAAGGGGATGGCACCTCGCTCTTCATCTCAAATCAGCTCAGCGAATTTCCCGTTCACATCACACGACTGGCCCGTGGCATTACTTCCGGAAGCGTGCTCGAATACACCAACAAGGAAATCCTTGCCGACGCCCTTTCTGGACGCCAAAAACTCTGATGGGTCAGCGGCGCGAACAAGTCGAAAGTTGAAGGCAGTCAACGATGCGATCCATTGCAATACACGTTGTTCATTGGCCGTGGATCCTGGCGATCATCGTGCAGCCTATCCCTGGCTTCCATTCTGACTTGGTTTCAATCGCCCACGCAGTACAGGCGGGTGAAACTCAGGCGACGGCGACCGCCAGCAGTGACGTGCTAGCGTATTTAGGTGAGCAATCGATCACTCGCGGTGAAGTCGATTTTCAACTCCTTAGACGATCGGTCGAGGCATCGGACCAACCGCTGCCTCCCTTACCGGCAGCGGTCCTGCAGTCGACACTCGATCTGATTGCGCAGCAGCGGCAGGCTTTACAGACTCTGCGGATGCAGAAACTTGCCGTGCGGCGCGAGGAGGTCGAACGCTGGATCGCGGAGCGCATGCAATCGGCTTCCGATCAGCCACTACCGGCTGCGGAGTTGATTCGGCGGGGAGCGGAATTGGCCGGTATCAGCGAAACTGCCTACCGTGAGCACTTTACTTTCCGACTGTCCTGGCAACGCTACTTACAATTGCACCTTACCGACAAAAACGTCCACAAGCATTTCGATAATCAACAGGGACGCTTCGATGGTACGCGCTTCCGCATCGCCTCCGTGGCCATTGTGGTTCCGGCCGGAGCATCGTCGCAGCGCACTGACGCTCACGGACGACTGGATAAACTTCGCCACGCATTGATGGACGCAACCATTGATTGGCAGGACCTGCAACAGGCTTCGAAGGCTCAGCGACCAGAGCCGTTGGCAGGCCTAGCGCCCGAGCGCGTTGTCTTATCGGACGAACGATGGATTCGTGGTATGGGTTACGAACATCCTGCAATCGTCACCGAGTTGCTAAAGCTGGAAGCGCCGGCGATCAGTACACCGATCGATACTCCCACAGCGGTCTACCTAGTAAAGCTGCTCGAGATCGAAACGGGAACACTCGCCTTGCCGGAAGTGCGTGACGAAGTGCGGGCTGACATGCTGATCTACTTGCTTGACCACCTCGCACATCAAAGCCGTGAGCTATTGCCGCTGCGAGCCGAAGAGTGATCGCTGAGCTGGAGAATTCGCAGAACCCTGATTATGATACGGGGCGGCGACTCAAAAAACCTCTGGGAGATTCTGGTCATGCGCTCTGCGAAAAAATCTTGTTCATTACACCTAGGCCTGTTCTTGGCAATACTGCTGGCAAATAGCCTAGCCAGCACTTGGCTGCAAGCGGCTGATCCGGTGAAGATTCTGTTGATCACCGGTGGCTGTTGCCACGACTACGCCTACCAAGCCGAGGCCATGCAAACCGCGTTTAAGGAACGCCACGTCGAGGCGCAATGGACCGTGATTAATGAAGGGGGCAAGGGGACCAAAGCAGAGATTGATTTCTACAACAATGCCAATTGGGCAAAAGGTTTCGACGTAGTGATTCATAACGAATGTTTTGCCGACACCATCAGCGAAGAATACATCCGTAAGATCACGGAAGCCCACAAACAAGGTGCCAATGCAGTGGTCATTCATTGTGCCATGCATACCTATCGTGCCAGCAAGACCGACGAATGGCGCAAGTTTCTGGGTGTCACCAGCCGTCGACACGATCATCAATCCAATTACCCCGTCAAGATCGTGGCTCCTGAGCATCCCATTACGCAAGGGATAACAGCCGATTGGGTCACACCCAAAGACGAACTCTACATCATTGAAACCCTTTGGCCCGAAACCAAAGTTTTGGCCACTTCAGTCAGTGAAAAGGACGGGACCTCCCATCCGGTATTGTGGACCAACCAATATGGCGCAGCACGCGTGTTTGGTACTACCTACGGTCACAGCAACGAGACCTTTGCCGACAAGAATTTCCGCCAAGCCTTGGTGCAAGGTATTTTGTGGTCAGCCGGGAAATTGCCGTAGCCCCCACCACCCCGCGATTGGTGTTGGCTTTCACACGACACTGCCCGCTTGAATCACAACGCTGCTTTCCCTCAGCATTAACGATCGATGACACTAGTGCTTTCTCCCTATTGAAAATTGGGGTCTGTGTGGCGCGGGCTTGCCCGTGTGGTTATTCGTTGTCAGCTTGTACGTTCACAAGTTTCGAGTTTCACGACGGCCAGAATGTCACTAAACGCAGGGATTTCTTTTACTAAATCGAACAACTCGCTAATCGACGGGCAAGCTGCTAAGTCTCAAAAACCACTGGCAAGCCAGTGCCACACATAACAAGAGAACCGCAAAATCTAATCTGGACACAGTGCTAACAGCACAACTTCAAACTAGGCTGCTAGCGGCTGCTCCATAGCGATCTGACATCTTCGCCTTCATAAAATCGCAGCTCTCCGGAGACCAAAACGGTTTCGCCCGCAGGGCAGTCGGGAAAGATAGGATCCGAGTGAATGCAGGGGACCGGTGGATTGGTCCAGACGCGTTGATTGGGTTTCCAGTGAGTCACAATCCAGCGGGGCGAATCGCTGGCGCGAATGGCCACATACGGGCCGTCGACAATAGTTTCGAGCGGTTCTTGCAAATTGAATCCCACAGCCCCTTTGAGCATCGTGCAAATTTGGACGCGCAGGCCCGTAAGCGGTTGCGCCGTGCCGTTGCTCAATTCAAGTGTCATATCAACACCGTCTCGCCGTGGCTTGACTCGTGACTGAAACGCGATGCCGTTGGGAAGCTCACGCCGCATGCTTAATCCAGTTTCCAATTCTTCCCATTCCAGTCGCGCTAAAGGGGTTGATAGCTCGTCCCAAATAGTTGGGATGTGCGTATGTGCGAGGTAGGTCAGACCCAGGTTCGAAAAAATCGCTTCTGGAATATCGATCACGACGTAACCGCCATCTTCCCACGGCGTAAAAACACTCACTTTGGTTTCGCGCTGTGGATTGATGGCACCCTCTAAGAAACCCCTGCGTGGGTGTCTGCCACCTGGGTAGGGTCGCACGCGTACTTGTCCAGCCCCGGTTGGCGTACGCAGAGCCCGCTGGCGAACTTCCGCGGACGCTTGATCAACAGGCAAGCCCGTAGCCTGTCGCACCTCCTCAGGCGAAAAGCGATGATCAATGATCATGTTATCCAACCAGCGTTGCCGAGTCCCCTCGTCTTCCGCCCAGCGAGCGTTCAGGCGGACCTCTTCGTCATCCTGCCAAGTTGGACGCGACTGGTAGAACTTGAGTCCTTGATGGTACTCATGCATGGCTTCGGGGCTGACGATGCCGTTACTGCGGGTGATCTCCTGCTGCATGCGCGCGACAAGATATTCTTTCTCGTGTGCTGCAATCGCAACCGGCTGATGATCCATTTCTACATACCACGGCGCTGAGTGAACAAAGCGAACCTGACCATTCGTCGCAGTCTCCCAGAAGCGAATCGCAAACCAGCCGGAGCGCTTGGGGAGAATCGACAGGTTGATTTGGCTGCGGTACGCTCCGGTCTCAGTGCGTTGATTCTGTGCGCGGAGCAGATGCTCGGGAATGCCGTTGATGAGTACCTCGCCATAAAGTAACGGCTGCTCGGACAAGACCTCCATCGCCAGTGGGATCGAGCTGACTTCAGCCGCTTGGCACTTAAAAATCTCGCCAGGATCAGTCCCCCGCGCTGTCGCGAAAAGCATTGGGCCGGTTGTTACAAACGATCTGCCAGCTTTGATTCCCTGCATCCATGCATCAAAACTGAATCCCTGTGCTAAGTGGACATAGACCCGACCGAAGCCGGCTGGTACCGGATGTACGCCATTTGCCGTTCCGGCAGATGGTGGCAGTCGTAAACCGCAATTGAGCAAGCTGTAATATATGCCATGGGTGTAATCGAGCCACGGTCGGTGGCCTCCAACTTGCGCCCCAAAAGGTGGCTGCATGTAAGCCGGTGCCGCCGTATTCCAACTCCGAAAGGCAAAGGGTGTCCGCCAAACGTGGTTGTTGGATAACTCGTATAAACAATCTGCTGCCAACGTGGGGAGCAACATCGCAAAGGGCCAGTCGAGCTTGTCCATGTCAAACAACGCGATTGGCTCAGTGGCGGCGACCTCCTTCATGACCGTTTTCCAAGGCGGCACGGTTTGCTGCAGATTGTTTTTATGTCCGAGTACGAACAGCGCACCCAAAGTATGGCGGTTCTTGCCAACCGTAAAGATCTCGTATTCGGTGTTGCGCGGCCAAATGGTATGCGTGGGATCAACTTCAATCAGTCCCGACAGTTGACTGTCTTGGATACTTTTGTCTCCCTGCGACGGAGATTTATCGGAAAACGTCACCCAGCTTGTTAGTGGAAGGACCACGTTCAAGTCTTCCGCCATGACCACGTTTCGAAGTTCATCAATCGTCCGATGCACATGCGTCTCTCCCGAATACCAGCCCAACGCGGCCGGATCGCACCAGGCATGCAAGTCAATCCTGATGTCGACGTCCGCCTGCTCGACATCGACCGCTTGCGTCACGGAACGATACGTTTTGCCTCGCTCTACGATCAACGTGTAACGGCCGCTGGGAACCATGGCATAACAGGGATGCGGTGACACAGTCGTGTGATATTCGACCGATTGCTTATCGATCCAATTCTGCTTTTCATATTTGACC